>JBDQOS010000194.1:0-3572 GCA_040261075.1 Flavobacteriales bacterium | reverse complement strand
GGTACGCGCGGTCGGCAAGCTGTTGCCTTTTCACAATGTTGACTTTGGCCTCTCGAATCAACCCAACGACGTCTTTGGCGTTGAAGGAGAAATTCCCTGTGGGGTCGAAGTGAACACTCATGGTAGTAGGGTTTGACGCCCTACTACGAGGAAAAAGTTGAACAGGTTACGTCCAGGAGGAAGAGCGCTTGTAACCCGTGGCCGTAAGCCAGGCCACGCGGTCGCCGTGTTGGTTGGTTACCTCAACGTCCACGTGGGCAATCCGTCCGCCATCGGCGCGGGGGATGGCGCGCGCGGTGAGCACGTCACCGACCTGCACCGGGGCGAGGTGCTGGATGGTGCTGGTCACGCTCACGGCGTGCTGACCTTGCGCATTGACGGCGAATGCGAGCGTGCTGTCGGCCAGAGCGTAGGTGATGGATCCGTGCGCAATCCCAAACCCATTGACCATCTCTTCCCGCACGGTCATGCGGCACGTGCACACGCCGGGACCGCTCTCCAGGACGTCGATCCCGAGCCATTGACTCATGGCGTCGCCGTCCATCATGTGTTGAACAATGGGGTGCAGGGTCGAGTCACTCATGTTGGCAAGGTAGGGGTCAGATGCACTTGAAGTGCTCAAACGGCTCAAGGCACACGGTGCACGTGAAATGCGCTTTGCAGGCCGTGCTCCCAAACGCCGAGACCATCTTGGTGTCGCGGGAACCGCAACGGGGGCAGGGGATGACTTTGCCTTCACCGGTCAGGAAGGCACGGTCAGCGCTGGCCTGTTCCGGAGGAGCGATGCCGTGCTCGCGCATTTTGGCGTGCGCAGACGGCAAAATCCAGTCCGTGGTCCACGCCGGACTCAGGACGACTTCGACACGGGCGTCGGGTTCCACGGAACGAACGGCCGCGGTCACGTCTTCGGAAATGACGTCGGTGGCGGGGCAGCCGGAGTAGGTGGGGGTGAGGGTGACGACGATTTGGCCTTGGTCGACTCGCACGCCACGGACCATGCCCATTTCCTCGACCGTCAGGTACGGGAGTTCAGGGTCGTGGACGGTACGGACCAGGGTCCACGCACGCGTGATGCGGTCCGCTTCGGTCACCAGGAGGCGTTAGGGTAGGTTCGCGGCAAGACCTGCATTTCCGCCAGCATGTAGCTCAGGTGCTCGCTGTGGAGGCCTTGCTTTCCGCCGCGCTGCATCCAGCCGTCTTCAGGCTGGGAGAGCGTGGCTTGGGACAGGCAATCCGCGACACGGACTGACCAAGCGCGCTGAACGCCTTCGAGGTCGGGGAGCAGCCCGGCTTTGGCGCAGGCCTCGTCGACGTCGTCGGCCATGAACATCTCACCCGTATATCCCCAAAGCTCGTTCACACTGGCCTGGACTTTGGCGTGGCTTTCCTCCGTGCCGTCGCCGAGGCGAATCACCCACTGGCTGCTGTGGCCCCAGTGGTACTGAAGTTCCTTCACGGCTTTGGCCGCAATTCCTGCGAGTTCAGGGTCGACCGTTTGACGCGCGAGAAACGAGTAGCGTTCGAGGGCGAACGCGTCGTAAAACATCTGACGCAACACCGTGTCGCCAAAGTGTCCGTTGGGCTGTTCGACGAGCAGGTGGTTTTGGAATTCACGGTCGGTGCGGAAGTAGGCGAGGGCGTCTTCGTCACGTCCTTGGTTTTCGCGTTGACCCGCCAGGGTGTAGAGGTTTCGCGCCTGGCCAATCAGGTCGAGTGCGACGTTGGTTAGGGCGATGTCCTCTTCCAGGATGGGGCCGTGACCGCACCATTCGGAGAGCCGTTGACCAAGCACCAAGGCGTCGTCGCCAAGGCGCAGAATGCCTTGCAGATGTTGAGCTTCCGTCATCGCTTACATGTTGTTGACCTCGTCAGGCAACTCGTAGAATGTCGGGTGACGGTAGACCTTGTCGTTGGCAGGATCGAACAACACGCCTTTTTCGTCCGGACTCGAGGCCGTGATGGCGTCAGCAGGAACCACCCAAATGCTTACGCCTTCTTGGCGACGCGTGTACACGTCGCGCGCGTTTTGGACGGCCATCTCGGCGTCGGCTGCGTGAAGCGAGCCCACGTGTTTGTGGCCAAGCCCTTGGCGGCTGCGAACGAAGATTTCCCACAGGGGCCATTCGTGTTGTGTACTCATGCTGCGTGGGTTGAGGCGTTTTTGCGTCGGTCGGCTTGTTTGGTGGCGTGCGCTTTTGCAGCATCACGCACCCACGCGCCACGCTCGTGGGCACCTACGCGGGCGGCGAGGCGTTCCTTGTTGCAAGGGCCGTTGCCCTTGATGACGTTGTAGAATTCGTTCCAATCGACGGCGCCGAAGTCGTAATGTCCGCGCTCCTCGTTCCATTTCAAATCCGGGTCGGGCACCGTCAACCCAAGCAACTCGGCTTGGGGCACCGTCATGTCGATGAAGCGCTGACGCAATTCGTCGTTGGAAAACCGCTTGATGTTCCACTTCATGCTCTGCGTCGAATGGGGGGAGTCGGCGTCACTTGGACCAAACATCATAATCGACGGCCACCACCACCGGTTCAGGGCGTCTTGGGCCATCGCTTTTTGGTCTTCAGTGCCTTGAGCGAGGTTCAGCATGATCTGAAACCCTTGGCGCTGGTGGAAGCTCTCCTCCTTGCACACGCGAACCATGGCCCTCGCATAGGGTCCGTAGCTGCACTTGCACAACGGCACTTGGTTCATGATTGCGGCTCCATCCACCAGCCATCCCACTGCGCCGATGTCGGCCCAAGTCAGGGTGGGGTAGTTGAAGATGGAGCTGTACTTCGCTTTGCCCGTGTGGAGGTCGTCGAGCATCTGGTCGCGAGTCACACCCAGCGTTTCCGCCGCCGAGTAGAGGTAGAGGCCGTGGCCGGCTTCGTCTTGGACCTTGGCAAGCAGGATGGCCTTGCGCTTCAACGACGGTGCGCGTGTGATCCAATTGCCTTCCGGCAGCATGCCCACGATTTCGCTGTGGGCGTGCTGGCTGATCTGACGAATCAGCGTCTTGCGGTAGGCGTCGGGCATCCAGTCTTTGGGCTCGATTTTCTTGTCTTCCGCCACGTAGGCTTCGAAGCGTGCCTCCAGGTTCATTTCTACAGGACTCATGCGCGCAGTTTTGCTCAAAAGTAAACAGGGACCGGCCGGATAGGTTTGAGGACACTCACAATGTACCCAAACCCAGGTGTGGACTACTTTCGCACCCATGGCAACATTTCATGCTCTTCGCGTCCAGGAAGTCACCCGAGAAACCGCCGACTCCGTTGTGGTGACATTCGACGTTCCGTCCAACCTCCACGAGTCCTTTGGCTTCGAGGCGGGGCAATATCTGACCCTCCGGGCGACTGTCGAGGGAGAAGACATCCGCCGCAGTTATTCGCTGTGCAGTGCCCCCGGAGAACGGGCTTGGAAGGTCGGCATCAAAAAGGTGCCGGGCGGCAAGTTTTCTACGTTCGCCAACGACGTGCTGAAGGCGGGAGACTCCCTCGAGGTGTTGGAGCCCCAGGGCCGATTCACGTTGAAAGAGGGGACGGGCTTGCACCACGTGGGCATGGCTGCCGGCTCTGGGATTACGCCGATTC
>JBDQOS010000193.1:0-4991 GCA_040261075.1 Flavobacteriales bacterium | reverse complement strand
GGAGAGGTTGACAAACTCCACCACCGGATTGACGAACTCAATCAAGGTGTCCGGAAGCACCGCGAATTCTGCCACCGGCGGCGTGCGCCCTTCAAAGGCTTTGATGTATTCCGTTTCCACGGTGCACGTGATTTCGTGGCTTCCGATGGTGTGGGTGTTGGACACCGAAAACTCCGCGTTGTAGTACCCGGGGTATTCCACATCCAGGACGAGCGGGGACAAGAAGTTCTCGTAGGTTGGGTAACCCGGGATGGACATGGTGAAGTCCGAGGCCCCAGCCGACGAGTTCAGCACTTCCACGGTGGTAGGCAAGCAGATGGAAGTCTGGGCAAAGGTCAGCTCAGGGACGGGCAAACCTCGTACGGTGTAGGGGACGTTGGAGGTGGTTTGGGAACAACCGTATTGGTTGGTGATCTCAAGAACCAAGTTCACAACACCTGCCGTGTCCAAACACACGGCAGGGAACGGCGTGTTCAACCCTTCGAGGTCGAGGTCGTTTTGGATCAAGTTCCCCAGAGGTGTGACAAACCACTCGTACGACAGGCTGTCGTCGAAACACACGTCGTAGGCCGTGGTGTCGTGCTCAAACGGCACGCAATTCCCTCCAGCCGTGTCGAGGCAGGCTTGAGGTGCTGTCAAGGAAAATTGCGGTGAAGGAGTGGGGTTCACCACCGTGCTGTCCACCGTCGAATTCAAGCAGAACACGGTCTCCCCACCCGCCAAAACATGCGCAAAACGAACGGTGACATTCATGGAATCCAAAAACGGGCAAGGCGTCGGATTGACGTAATTGGCGCAGTGGCTGTTCGTGGTGCTCCCGGGCTGGTTGTCCCAGAAGTACAGCACGCCCAAATTGACATCCAGGTCCTCGTTCAAAAGTGCCACTTGCATGCAGTCCTGTGCGGGAGAGCAGTGGTCTTCGAGGAGCGGGTCGGTGATTTCCAAAATGGGCGTGGCCAACACCTCCATGTCGTACGATTCCTGCTGAGAGACGCAGCCGTTTTCGTCCGTCACAAAGGCGGTGAAGGAGAGCGGTTCGGGGGGTGCAGGGGTCACGCCGTCAGTAGACGAGACCGTCAATTCGAACGGGTCGTTGGGGTTGGCGTCGGCGCTGACGTTGGACGATCCTGTCCACGTTACGCTGTAGTCCCAATCGGGGTTCTCATCGCTGATTTCACACACCACCGAGCCGAAACCGTCCTGGCAAATCCCGGCGCTTCCGTCAAGCGATATGACCGGGTTGGCGACGACGTCGAAGGTTTGGGTCCCAAACGTGCTGCAATACGTGAAGCTCCCTTGCGCAGGGTAGCTCACCACCTTCGTCACTTCAAATGTGGTCGCCTCCGCGTAAAGGGTGAAGGACATGGACGGACTGGATTCATCGTTCAATTCCACACCGCCGGAAGTCCAATAATCGTAAGACGTGTTTCCTGGGTTGCTTCCCGTGTTCACGTCCTCGAACGTCATCACGTCTCCCTCGCAGTAGGGCGCCGGGTCGGAGGTGAAGTTGATGTCCAGAACAGGCACATCGTTGACCGCGGAAGCGACGCTCGCGTTGCTCTCGCACGTCAACGTTTCGCCGGTCTCGAGGGGGTACACCAAGGAACCGGTCACTTCGTAAGAGATGAGGTGAACTGGCGTGAAGAGGGAAAGGGTTTGGAGGGAGTCCCCTGTGGGCACGTAGTTGGGGAAATACACCGCGTCTGCCACCTCTCCGTCCAAAGAGGCCAGGTCCACGCTCCAGGTGTACACATCCGCTCCGGTCGCCAAGATTTCGAGGGTGTCGTCCGCACAAACGATCGGGCGCTCCAGGCCCACAACAGGGCTCTCGAGTGCCACAAAGCTTGCTTCGCTTGGAAGCGAAATGCACCCGTAACTGTCGGTCACCACAACAGACATGTCCTGTTCAAACATGCCCGTCAAGGTGTTTTGATAGAGCGCGGGAATCTGCACTTCGTCGAACGGGTCGGTCGTGTGAATGACGTTGTTGAAGGTGCTGACGTCCCAATCCCAATCCCATTCCGTGGCGGTACCGTTCAGCGAAGTCGCGCCTGCCGTCAAGGCCACTTGGACCGTGGCGTCTTCTCCACTGCACGTGTGCAAATCCGGAACGGTGAAATCCACCTGAGGCGTGGGAAGGACTTGGAAACTCCAGGGCTCCTCCACCACGCATTCAAATCCCGGCGCTGAATTGTAGTTGTACGTGATGTAGGCCAATCCTTCTATGACCGTTGGTTGATCGAAGGGCGCTGCGGCCATTTCGTCCACAAAGAAGGCTTCTTCGGTGCTCCACGACAACGGGGTGAGGTTGAACCCACCGGCTCCGTCGGGAAGGTATTGAGCCCAAGAGTATGACGTACCTGCTTGGGGGATGAACGAATTCAAGACCATGTCTTCGCCTTCGCACATCACCAAATCTCCCGCAGGTCCGCTGGTGTCGTCTCCGGTAACGCTGAAATTGGGGGCAGCACGAACGGTGAGCACGAACGGCCGTTCGTTGAAGCAGGTCAAGCCGACGTCCGGGTAGGTCACTCCCGCATAAAAATCAAAGGTGATTTGGCTGGTGCCGCTCGGCGCGTTCATGTAATCCTGGGTCAACACCACGTTCATGCCTGTTCCTGGGTCTGCGGCAGTCCAGGTGATGTCAGGCAAGCCACCTGAGCCGTACACCGTGAGGACTTCGCATCCCGTTACGGTGGCCTCCCAATCTTGGTTCGTGCACACGTTGACGTTGTCTGCAGACCGGTCTGGCAACGGATAGATGTCCACCACGTCTGTCCAGGTAGTCGTGCTTGTGCAACCGGAAATTGACGCCTCGAGTGTCACCTCAAGTTGCTCCGGAGCCACGAAATCCTGAAAGGCAACCTCGGGCATTTCAGGAAGCATGGAAACAACGTTGCCGGATCCAGTCACGGTCACAGAACTGCCCTGCACGCCGAGCGTGCCGCTCCAATCGTACGTGACATTCAGTGGGTCCAAGCCGTCGTCGACAGTGACTCCCGATACGCTGACATCGAAGGCTTCCTCCGCGCAGTTGAAGTCGGGCACAACGGACAATTCCCCAATCACCGGCAATTCGATGATGGTCAAGACAAACGTTTCCTCGGCCATGCACCCCTGGACGTCCTCGATCGTGAAGGTCAAGGACCCCGTGTCGGGAATGGGTGTTGCGCCGGTCAACGAAACGTTCGCCGAAGCGCCGTTTGGACTCGCGACAAGGTTGAACGTGCCAGGCGTGTCTGCGTTGGACCAGGAGCGCGTCGGCGCACCTTGCCCTGTTCCCGGAACCCAACCTCCACTGACATTCACGGTGCTTCCCTCGCAAATGCTGCTTGGGACCGAGGTGGTGGCAAAGTTGATTTCCGGATTTTCGAGCACGTCCAAATTCAACGTCCACGTGTTCACACAGAGGGCATCGCCGTAATCTGCGTAAGCCGTCAAATCAAACGGCACGGTTGTCACACTTGTGGTGGTGATGTTGATGTCGTTCCACGGCACGTTCCATTCAACGCCTCCCAACCCCGTGTCGTAACTGCTTGAAGCTCCACTCGTGGGCCATTCAATGCTTGAGGCTCCCGTCAAAAGCCCGCTCCAATCGGTGCCCACGCACACGTCGTTGTCCGACATGTTGGAGACCTTTGGGTTGGGGTAGAGCTCGATTTCGTCCGGGTAGGCGTAGGAAGCCTGACATGTTCCGTCGTTGAGGACGAGCTCGAACGACACCAACGTGGGGGACGGCTGATTGGAGGGGTTCCAAGCAGCGGCAAGCAGCGTCATGCCGGTCACAACTTGGTCCCAATCTCCGGTGCCAGGCGTCACGGTGTAGTTTGCCCCGTTGCTGCCGCTCGCGGTCCACGTGGCTGTCACGTTGTTAAGGTTCAAGGTCGGGTCGACCGAAGGCGCTGCCATGTCGACAGTGAGCTCGTCTCCAGAACAAAGGGCGCCGTCGAGTTCGGACCACGTGACGCCGTTGGGCGAAGGCAAGTCCAAGACATCGAGGACGGTCGACACTTCTGCAGTGCAGCCTGCTGCGTCCGTCACGGTGAGCACAACCTCACCGTCGGTGGCATTGCTTCCTGAAGCGAGCGCGACGCCGGTCGTGGCAGCTCCGTTGGTGAGGATCTCGAACGCAGGTGGCGTGTCCCCGTTGGACCAAGTGTAGGTCAATCCCCCGTTGGGGTCGTCCAAAACAGCGGCTGACACCGCAACGCTGCTGTTCGCGCAAAACGCCAAATCACCCGGAAGCGCATCCAACACCGGATTGGCATTCACCTCGAGGGTGGTGTTGAGTTCGGAGGTGCATTGCTGCGAGTTGTCGGCAACCCCAGTGGAGGTGGCGACAACGTTCAGTGAGATGGTGTCGTAGTCGTTGGCCGCAAGCGTGATGGCGTCGCTGGATGTTGCGTTCAAGCCAGTTCCGTCGTCGACGTTCCAAACGTATTCAGTTGTGACCTCCAAACAACCGGTCTCCGCGGGAACCGGGGTCACAGCGAGATCGATTGCATTGTCGTCGCACAGCACGGCGGGCACGCTGAGGTTGAACTCAGGTGTCGGAGCAACTTCAACTGGGAAATCAAATGCCTCTGCGCTGCAAACCAGCGGCACCCCGTCGATGACGTACGTCTGACTCAACACGAGGCTCACATCGCTGTCGCAAGAGATGCCGTCAAAAACAGGAGTCGCTGTGGTGGCGCCATTTCCGCCGAAAGCAAGCCCGTCGTACGACCAGGCGTACGTGAATTCCGGGCCGGTTGGCACGCTTTCGGGTGACACGTCGTCTCCAGAACACGCAAAAGGCAAGGTGCCAGACGGCGTTGGTCGCGCGTAGTGCTCGACCAACCCTTCAATGCTTGCGCCCACGCATCCAAAGGCATCCTCCGGAGAAACTGAGACAACCTGGCTGCCAGAACCAACAAAGGAGCTTCCTGGAATCAAAATGTCCACGTTGCCAGTCCCGACGAGGGTTTCACTGCCGCTTGACGACCCAGATG
>JBDQOS010000192.1:0-5511 GCA_040261075.1 Flavobacteriales bacterium | reverse complement strand
TCCTCTCGGCTTCCACTGGCGTCTGAGGCCAAATCGCAGACGTGCGTTCGAAGCGGATTTCCGGTCTCCACAATGCGGTCAGCCGGGAAAAACCGCTGCAACCCCGGCAGCCCCGCGCAAATGCGGTTGACGCGGTTGGCGAGCAATTTGTTGGTGATTCCGGGGTAGCTGTTTTGTTCTTGAATCAGCGTCGGAATGCCCTTCCGAACGGCCTGGTCGAGCAACGGGCCACTGGCAAATCCGCCCACGCCGACCACCACCTGGGGCCTGTGCTTTCTCAACAGCCGTCGGGCTTTCCAAAGGCTGCTGACGAGTTTGAAGGGGAAGGTGAGGTTGCGCGTGCTAGTGAGCGACCGGTCGATGCCGCTGATCCAAAGTCCGTCAATGGGGTACCCTGCGGCGGGAATCTTGTCCATTTCCATCCGACCCAAAGCGCCGACAAAGTGAATGCGAGCTTCGGGGTTGCGGCGTCTGATTTCGTCGGCAATGGCCAGCGCAGGGTGGATGTGGCCGCCCGTGCCACCACCTGAGATCATCACGTTGCTTAGCAGGGCCATCAGGTCAAAGAATTGGCTCCGGTCGACGGGGAAGAGCCGGGGCTTTCGTTTTGGACTGCCCGCGTGACGGCGAGCATCATGCCGATTGAAAGGCAGGTGAACAGAAGCGACGTGCCGCCGTAACTGACCAGCGGAAGCGGCTGTCCCGTCGTGGGGAACAGGCGCACCGAAACCCCCATGTTCACGAGCGCTTGCACGGTGATCATGAGTCCGAGTCCCAGGACGAGGTTTCGTCCAAACACCGACTCGCATTTGATGGCCGTCCTCGAGGCCCTGAACAGCAAGGCCAAGTACAAGAGCACCAACCCGAGCCCGCCTAAAATCGCCCCCCATTCCTCCACGATGAAGGCAAAGATCATGTCGGAATAGGGGTGGGGCAGGAAGTTCCGGGACGTGCCGGAAGCGGGGCCATGCGGGAACAACCCTCCCCGGTGAATCGCAATTTGTGCGAGCTCGATTTGGTAGTCTTCCGCGCTGGCCGTCCCGGCGTTGCCTGAAGCAAATCCCGCAAAGCTTTCGAGGCGGCTGGCCCACGTTCCGAAGCGTGGCAGCGCCTCGGGCGCAGCCTTGCCGATGCCGTACAGCAGGCCCAATCCTCCCAGGCCCAACACCCCGATTCGAAGCATGTGTCTCCACGGCAATCCTCCAACGAAGAGCATGGCGACACAGACCGCGGCAAGCATGGCCGCGGTGGAAAAATCGGAGGGCAGGATGAGCGCGCAGACAAGGGCGATGCCCCCAAGGATGGGCGCGAGTCCTTGCCAAACGTCGTCCAGGACATTCGCCCGGACTTGCAATTGCCGCGCCACCCAGAGCACGAGGGCGAGCTTGGCAAAGTCGGACGTTTGGACGGTCAGTCCGATGAAGGGAATTTTGATCCACCGTCGCGCGTCGTTGATGTCCGTCCCAAACAGGAGCGTGAACACCAAGGCCGCGATGGCCAAGGCGAGCAGCACGTTGGCCAACTTCCCGAAGTACTTGAAGTGAATTCGGTGCACCCCAAACATGACGACCCACCCGCCCGCCAACAACGCGGCCTGCTTGAACAGGAATTTGGCGCTGTTGCCGTCGGCTTTGTACGCGAGCGTGCTGATGGCGCTGTACACCGTGACCAAGGAGGCCAGGGTCAGCACCAGGGCGATGGCCCAGAGCACGCGGTCGCCTTCCAACCGCTGCCGGATGCCGGCGAGGAGTTCGTTCATCTCAGTGTCTCGAAGGGTCAGAGGCGACGGACGGCTGCTTTGAACGCGCGTCCGCGCTGCTCGTAGCTGCCAAACAGGTCGAAGCTCGCGCACGCAGGTGACAAGAGTGCGGTGTCTCCGGGCATGCCCAGTTCGTAGGCCTTGGCGACGGCTTCCTCGGCGGAGCTGACGTCCCAGCTGCTTTCAACGAGTTCGTCGAAGGCGGCGTGCAACGGCGCGTTGTTTTTGCCCATGCAAATCATGTGCTTGACTTTGTCGCGGACCAAGGGCACGAGCGTGCTGTAGTCGTTGCCTTTGTCGATGCCGCCGGCAATCCAAATCACCGGGGCGTTCGCGCATTCCAAGGCGTACCACACGCTGTTGACGTTGGTGGCTTTGGAATCGTTGATGAACGTGATGCCGTTCACTTCTTGGACGAATTCCAGGCGGTGCTCGACGCCTTCAAAGCTTTGCAGACTCTCGCGAATGCCTTCTTTGCGCAAGTCCAAAATGCGGCCGGTCATGCCCGCGGCCATCGAGTTGAAGAGGTTGTGTTTCCCCTGCATGGCCAGTTTCTGAATGGTCATGGAAAATGAATTGAAATGTTGGAGGATGAATTGTGAATTGTCGTTGGAGTCCAAACCCCCGCCACGTCCGTCCCGCATCACCTCGTGGAGGGTACGTTCGGCAGTCAGGGGGTGGAGGGTCGCACGGGTTCCCGCGGCCTCGAGCATGCGCTCGGTCCACGCGCAGTCCGCGTTGTAGATCAGGTGGTGTGCCTCGGTTTGGGAGGCGGTGATGCGCCATTTCGACGCGGCGTAATTCGACATCTCGTACCCGTACCGGTCCAGGTGGTCGGGGGTGATGTTCAACAGGACGGCGATGTCCGGGCTGAACGTCGAGGTGCCGTCGAGCTGGAAGCTGCTCACCTCGATGACCGTGGCTTGCGCCGCCCCTTCGCTTCGGGCCAGGCGCTCGGACAGCCGGCGGGCCCAGCTCGTGCCAATGTTTCCCACGCAGTCGACGTCCCATCCTTCGTGGCGAAGCATGTGGTCGATCATGGACGTGGTGGTTGTCTTGCCGTTCGCGCCGGTGACGGCCACGACCGGGTTCGCGTGTCCGAGCGCCCGGTGCGCGCGCGCCGCGTATTCAATTTCGCTGACGACTTCGCACCCGCGTTCCCGGCACGCCTTCACGACCGGGGCGTTCTCCGGAATTCCGGGGCTCTTCACCACCGTCGCCACGTCCGGCCAGGATTCCATGCGGTGCCCCCCGGTCTCGAAATCGATGCCGGCGCTTTGCAATTCAGCCACGCCTGGTCCTTTCCCTTCCCCTGCGTCGCTGACCAGCGCGCGCGCCCCCAGCGACTTCGCCAAAAGGGCGGAGCCTACGCCGCTTTCGCCGGCGCCGAGCACGAGTATGGGGTCAGTGAGGTTCATGGGGCAGGTTCAGGTAGCGTGACGGGATCAGCGGACTTTGAGGGTGACGATGGTGATGACAGCGAGAAGGATGCCGACAATCCAAAACCGCGCAGTGATTTTGGACTCGGGCATGTTTTGTTTCTGGTAGTGGTGGTGAAGCGGCGCCATGAGAAACACGCGTCGGCCTTCGCCGTACTTCTTTTTGGTGTAGCGGAACCACCCCACTTGAATCACCACACTGAGGTTTTCGATGAGGAAAATCCCGCAGAGCACGGGGATGAGAAGCTCCTTGCGGATGGCGATGGCGAACGTGGCGATGATGCCGCCGAGGGCGAGCGATCCGGTGTCGCCCATGAAAACTTGGGCAGGGAAGGCGTTGTACCACAGGAATGCGATGCACGCCCCCACAAACGCCGCGATGAACACCACCAGCTCCTCGGAGCCGGGGATGTACATGATGCTGAGGTAGTCGGCGATGACGGTGTTGGAGCTGACGTACGCGAGGACTGCGAGCGCCATTCCCACGATGGCGCTGGTGCCGGTGGCCAGGCCGTCAATGCCGTCCGTGAGGTTGGCGCCGTTGCTGACCGCGGTGACGATGAGGATGACGAGCGGGATGAACACGACCCACACGTACTGTGCGGCATCGTCCACCAGCCACGACAAAAGCCACGCGTAGTCGAAATGGTTGTCCTTGATGAAGGGGATGGTCGTGGCCGTAGACCGCACCGTGGTCCAGGTCCCGTCGGCCGTCAATTCCTTGATGGCGATGTCCGGATGCCAAACCATCGCCGCCCCCAAAATCACCCCCATGCCGACCTGCCCAATGACCTTGAACCGGCCGGCAAGGCCTTCTTTGTTCTTCTTGAACACCTTGATGTAGTCGTCGATGAAACCAATGGTCCCGAGCCACACGGTGGCGAGAATCATGAGCTGCGTGTACACGTTGGTGAGGTCGGCGAACAAGAGGGTGGGCAACAGGATGGCTGCGAGAATGATGAGGCCGCCCATGGTGGGGGTGCCTTGCTTGTTCATTTGGCCTTCGAGCCCAAGGTCACGGACGATCTCGCCCACCTGCTTCAGTTGCAGGCGCTCGATGATGCGCTTGCCCAGCAAAATCCCTACCACCAAGGACGTCATGAGGCTCATTCCCGCACGGAACGAGACGAAGCTGAACAGGCCGGCGCCTGGCAGGTCGTAGATCTCGCGGAGGTGGGTGAAGAGGTGGTAGAGCATGGTCTTGGGTCGTCAGGTTCAGGTTGTGGGTGCGAAGGCTTCTTTCAATTCAAGTCGGTCGTCGAACGGGTGGCGTTCTCCTCGGATTTCTTGGTAGGTCTCGTGTCCTTTTCCCGCCACGAGCACGATGTCCCCCGGCTCGGCCAATGCCGCAGCAGTCCGAATCGCCTCCCGGCGGTCCACGATGCTCAGGCATTTGCGCTTCTCGATGGGGTCGAGGCCTTTTTCCATGTCGCGAAGGATGTCTGCCGGGTCTTCGCTTCGGGGGTTGTCGCTGGTCAGGATGACCCGGTCGGAACCGCTCGTGGCACTGCGCGCCATTGCCGGGCGCTTCGCGGTGTCCCGATCTCCCCCACACCCCACCACGGTGATGACCTTTTCACCCCCCGTCCGAACGTGGGCGATGGTCTTCAGCACGTTGTCGAGGGCGTCCGGGGTGTGGGCGTAGTCCACGATTGCCGTAATGCCGTCCCTCGCGGGCACGCGTTCAAAGCGACCGGCGGGCGGCTTCAACAAGGACATTTGCGTGAGGGCGTTCATCTTGTCCGCTCCGAGCAACTTGCCCACCACGTACACCGCCAGCAGGTTGCTGGCGTTGAAGCCGCCCACGAGCTGGGAATACAATTCCTGGCCGTCGAGGTGAAGGACGAGTCCGGTGATTTGGTTTTCCACCATCCGAGCACGCTCGTCCGCCACGCCTTGGACGGCCATCGTGACCACCTTCGCCTTGGTGTCCGCGACCATGTCCTCCGCGTGCGAATCGTCTGCGTTGACTGCGGCAAACGCGCCGGCAGGCAGGCGGTCAAACAGCTGCTTTTTCGCTTTGATGTAGCCGTTGAAATCGCCGTGGTAATCGAGGTGGTCGTGGGTGATGTTCGTGAAGACGGCTCCGGCCAAATGCGTTCCCGCAATCCGTTCCTGCACGATGGCGTGCGAGCTGGCCTCCATGAACACGTGCGTGCATCCGGCGTCCGCCATCTCGCGGAGCAGGGCCTGAAGGCTCAGGGCGTCAGGGGTGGTGTGCGTGGCGGGAACCACGCGGTCCACGATTCGGTTCTCGACCGTGCCCAACATGCCCACCTTGCGGTCGAGAAGTCGGTAGAGTTGGTGCAGGAG
>JBDQOS010000191.1:0-2804 GCA_040261075.1 Flavobacteriales bacterium | reverse complement strand
TGCTCCAACGGGTAGGCGGGGGCAAAAAACGTTTGGCCCTCTTGGAACATCAGGGCTCCGTGTTCGCCTCTTTTGATGACCACTGTGGAAGGGCCCACGGCATGAATGGCTTTGGCCGCCTTCGGTAAGAAATGTTCTCCTGTCAGTTGCCGCGCCTCCTCGTCGTTGACCGTCAACACGTCCACCCGTGTCACCACTTTCTTGAGGTTCTCCAACGCCACATCCATCCAAAAGTTCATGGTGTCAAGGACCACCAGCTTGGGCGACGACATCTGATCCAAAACCGCCAGCTGCACCGCGGGGTCCAAATTTCCCAGCATCACGAAACTTGCCTCGGCGCCTTGGGAACAAACCTTGGGCTCCCATCCAACCAACACGTTCAGGTCAGTTGCAAGCGTGTCCCGCCCCACCATGTCGTTGTGGTAACTGCCCGCCCAATGAAAACTCTTCCCGTCCGCCACCCGCGTCAACCCCTCCAGGCCTGCGCCTCGGTCCGTCAATTCGTCCAGGAACGTTTCGGGAAAGTCGTTCCCAATCACACTAACAACGTGTTGCTTGGCGGCAAAGTGGCTCACCGCAAGCGCGATGTAACTCGCTGCCCCACCCACCACCTTTCCAGAGCTTCCAAACGGCGTGTCAATGGTGTCAAACGCAACGGTTCCAAGGGTAAGAACAGACATGAAATCGGGGGTTTTTGGCAATTTCAGCCAAAGGTATTGCTTCAATACGCACCCTGACGTATTTTTGCCGTCCTCTAATTCCTCCATAGCTCAGCTGGTTAGAGCATCTGACTGTTAATCAGAGGGTCCTTGGTTCAAGTCCAAGTGGAGGAGCCCAAAAAGAAAGCCCCGCAATGAGCGGGGCTTTTTCATGTGCTTCACGCCTGCAACGACCTCAATCCGAAGCGCGCAGATTGAATCCAACTGAAATGGTCAGCCGATACCCCGTCTCCCTCATTCGGATGGTCTCAAAGTAGTCTGATGCGTTGAGGGCGTCCCCCAGTGCTGAATTCCGCGGGCCTTGTTTGTCGGGGACGAAGGCAATGTTAATCGGAAGGTTCAGATCGCCCTTGGTGTAATTGTAGCCCAGCGCAAAGACAAATCCGAGGCCCGAGGTAGACAAATTGGGGCCTGTGGCGAACTCCACCCCTTTCTCCGAACGAACACCGACAAGACTTGAAAAGGACGGCAAAAACATCCCTTTTTCCATGCCCCCAATCAACGCCACCCATTCTACCAAACCAACCACAGGGCCGCCGGTGTCAGCAAAACGAGTCTCCCATTGCCAACCGTATTGAGTAGTGTAGGTGAAGGGCAATCCGTTCCCGAATTCCGAGTTGTACTGTGCTGAGTCCATCTCATGCACCCGATTCAAAAACTGAGAGCCGCTGCCCCCGGACACATAGGTAAAACCAAAGCGTGGACCAGACATCTGATTGACCTGGGAGTCTTCGGGTACATCGTTGAACCCCCAAGAGGACTCGGCTCCTGATTGTCCAAGTGACATTTGGACGAGCCCAACAAGACAGAGGGTGGTCGAAAGGCGGTGAAAAGATTGTTTCATGGATTGAAGGTATGTATTTCCTTTAACACCAACCCGGTTTTCACGGAGGTCGCGCCGCCAACGAGGTGTTCTGCTGTTGTTCATCAAAAACCTTAGATACACTTGAGTCCGTGTTGGGAAGGGGGTTTTTGATTCCCTCCTCCGCGCTCTCGTTGCGGGTTTTCCTACCTTTTGACCATGAAGTGGCTGAAGATTTTCGGGGTGCCGGCGCTTGCCGCTGCCTCCACCTTTTTGCTTGCCGCGTGCATTGCAGAAATGAGGCACGGAGAGCATGTGGACGGGTTCATTCCCTACCTCGGTGTGGTTTCTGGGCTCATTCTGGGTTGGTCTTCGCTGAAGCTGGCTCGACTCCTTGGCATAGGATGATGTCCGCGCGATTAATTGCTTTTTTGTGTTGTTCTGTTTGGATTCAAGCGCAGGCTCAGCGCTGCGGTCAAGAATACCGAGATCGTGTTGCGGAAATACACCGCCAAGCCGCCACGCTGCCAGGGGAGCGCGAATGTTTGGTACTGGTGGGCAGCTCTTCGTTTCGTTTTTGGCCGCAAACCGACACCGTTTTTTCCTCCTATGAAGTGGTCAACGCGGGGTTTGGAGGGTCCTGCTTTCACGACGCGTGGCGGTTGCGAGACACCTTGATTTACGCTTTTCAACCTTCCGTTGTTCTCATCTACGAGGGAGACAACGACTTGCAAGGGGGTGTGGCTCAGGAGGACATTTTGGAAGTTGCCGCAACGTTGTTGGATGACCTCAGCCGGCGCCTCCCACCTCAGAGGTGATCGTGGTGGCCCCCAAGGCCAGCCGGGCGCGCTACCACTTGAAAGACCAGTACCTCGAACTCAACGCTCGATTGCGGTCTGTGGCCATGAACCACGGGGCACATTGGGTAGACTTTTGGGCTGTACAACACGACGAAAGCGGACGGTTAAGAGACGAGTTGTTCATCCACGATCAGCTGCACCTCAACGCAGAGGGATACGCGGTTTGGGTGAATGAGTTGAGGCGGCAGCTTCCTTGGCTGGATCCCAACGCGCCGTGAGCCCCCAGCTCAGAGAAGGTTGATGCGACTCGCCAGCAAGTCCTTGTAGGAGCCTCCAACCGGAATCTCCTTTTCCATCCCTTCCATGCGGATGTTGGCGTACTTGATGCTTTCGATCGCGTGCAAATTCACGATGAAGCTGCGGTGAACTCGAATGAAGCGTCGGTCTGAAAGCTTGCGCTCCACCTCCTTCATCGTGCTGTGG
>JBDQOS010000190.1:0-6076 GCA_040261075.1 Flavobacteriales bacterium | reverse complement strand
GGATGCGGTGACCTGGGCCTGCGGCATGACGGCCACAGTGACTTCGTTGGGTGTGTCGGTGATGAGGTCTTCTGGGTTGAACGAAACCACTTCGTCAAAACATGCTTCACGCTCCACGCGAACCCGAACGGACAGCACGTTGCTTCGGACAGTTTCAAGCTGAACGTGGCCCGCGGCGTCTGTGGTGGCGTGGTCGACCTCGGTGAAGAACGAGTTCAGCACGCCGTTCTGAAGCCGCTGCTCTTCGAGGTAGACCTCGGTGCCTGTGGAGGGCGTTTCCGGAGATGCCCATTGCACGACGGCGACGTCAAAGGTGATTTCCTGCGGGTCAGGGGTGCAGGAGGCGCAGAGAAGCAAGGCAGCCCCGAGGCAACATGCAGGCAGGAGAGGCGCCATCCGGTTCATCCGACAACTTCGAGTTTGGCGAACTTCAGCAGAAGTTGCTTTTGGCCAACCGAAGGGAAAAAGACCGTCGCTTTTTCATTGGGGGCTGCCCCTTCCACCGCAAGGACTTTGCCTTTGCCAAATTTCGCGTGCATGACGGTGTCGCCTACGCCGAGGACCGAACTCCCGCCGCCATCCCCAGCCCCCGCATGTGCGGATTTCGAAGATTCGCTCGACGAAGGTGCAGGGGGAGATGCCGCGGACTGGGCCGCGTCTTTCGCCGCGTCTTTCATGCTGGACCATTTCCCCGGACGCGAGGGAGGCTTGGGCGCAGCTTTGCTGGCCAAGCGCCCAAACGACCGAGGCCCAGATCCCGACGGCATCTGCCTGAACTGCGAACGCGCCTGCGCGAAGTCCACAGGACTTCGTGACGTGGGCGCTTGTTGCGGCATGGTGATGCACTCTTCGTCGATCTCTTCGAGGAAACGGCTCGGGTCTCCTTGCATGACTTGCCCCCACTTGAAACGGGTCAGGGCGTACGAAAGCGTGCAGGTTTGTTCTGCTCGGGTAAGCGCCACGTAGAACAACCGTCGTTCCTCTTCCAATTCGGCACGGCTCTCCATGGCCATTTGGGAGGGGAAGAGTTGCTCCTCAAGCCCGACGATGTGCACGTGCTTGAACTCGAGGCCCTTCGCGGCATGCACCGTCATGAGGTTGACTTTGTTGTCGTCGTCGTCGTCGTTGTCTGCGTCCGTCAGCAACGCGACGTCGATGAGGAAATCGGACAGGCTTGCCGCTTCTTCGTTCAAGGGGTTCTCGACAAACCCTTGCAATGCGTTCAACAATTCTTGCACGTTCTCGTACCGCGCCACCCCTTCCGGCGTTTTGTCGGAATACAGTGCGTGCACCAACCCGGAACGCTTGGCGATGGCCAAGCCCGCCACGTGGGCGTTGGCACCATGGGCTTCCGCGGAAAACGCCGCCACCATGTCCACGAATTCAGTGAGTTTTTTCCAAGCCGCGCCCTTCAGCGGGTCGGGTGGAAGTCCTGATTCGGGATGCAAGGCTTGCCACAAACTGACTTCTTGGGCGGCGGCGACGGCACTGAGTTTGTCCATCGCCGTCTTGCCTATGCCCCTGGCCGGGTAGTTGACAATGCGTTTGAAGCTCTCGTCGTCGTTGGGGTTCACCGTCAGCCGGAAGTACGCCAGGAGGTCCTTGACCTCTTTTCGCTGGTAAAAAGAGAGCCCGCCGTAGATGCGGTAGGGGACGTTGAGCTTTCGAAGGCTCTCTTCAAACGACCGTGATTGGGCGTTGGTCCGGTAGAGGATGGCGAAGTCCTTGTACTGGCATTGGGTGTGCCCTCGAACCTCAAACACCTTGTTGGCCACAAACCTTCCTTCGTCGTTGTCAGAAGTGGCCCGGTACACCCGGATTTTTTCCCCCTCGGCATTGGAAGTCCAAACCTCTTTCGGGATTTGGTCTCGGTTGTTGGCAATGACCGAATTGGCCGCCTTGACGATGTGAGAAGTCGACCGGTAGTTCTGCTCAAGCTTGAAAAGCTTTGCGTCGGGGTAATCCTTCTTGAAGTTCAAGATGTTTTGGATGTTCGCCCCGCGAAAGGCGTAGATGCTCTGGGCGTCGTCTCCCACCACGCAAACGTTTTCATGGACGGCCCCGAGCTGCTTGATGATGAGGTACTGCGCGAAGTTGGTGTCCTGGTACTCGTCCACAAGGATGTACTGGAACCGGTGCTGGTATTTGCTGAGAAGGTCCGGGAAGTCCCGAAGCAACACGTTCATCTTGTACAAGAGGTCGTCGAAGTCCATGGCTCCGGCCCGGAAGCATCGAATCTCATATTGTGCAAACACGTCCGCAAGCATCGGCCTTCCGGCCTGCTGATCCTCCGACCGAATCTCGGCGTGCTCCGCGTACGCGCGCGCATCAATGAGGTTGTTCTTGGCAGAACTGATGCGGGATTGAACGCTCGCAGGCTTGTACACCTTGTCGTCGAGCCCCATTCCCTTGATGATGTCTTTCAGCAGGCTCCGGCTGTCCTGGGTGTCGTAAATGGTGAAGTTCCGCGGGTAGTTGATGCGCTCGCATTCGATCCGAAGAATGCGGGCGAAGATGCTGTGAAAGGTTCCCATCCAGAGGTTTTTGGCCTCGTGTTCCCCGACCAGCTTGCCAATCCTCGCCTTCATCTCTTTCGCCGCCTTGTTGGTGAACGTCAAGGCCAAAACCGAAAACGGGTCCACTCCCTGCGTCATCAAATGGGCAATGCGGTACGTCAGCACCCGTGTCTTTCCCGAGCCTGCCCCCGCGATGACCATCATCGGGCCATCCACCTGCGCCGCGGCTTCGCGCTGCGCGTCGTTCAAATCGTGGAGAAAATTCACAGTTCGAAGGTAAGGTGTGGATGCGCATCGCGGGTGAACTTTGGGTTTGCGCAGACAAAACTCCACGTAACGGTCCCGTTGGAGAATCCGCAGGAAAAATCTGCCTCGCCCCCTTGTTTTTTCATTGGTTTCGTCTACTTTTGCACCCCCTTTAGAATTTGGGGGGAAAGTTTTTTATGCCCATAGATTAACGTCAAACCTAGACGATGCCTACCATCCAGCAGCTCATCCGCAAGGGAAGAGTCACGAAGACTCAGGCGAGTAAATCGGCCGCTTTGGACTCATGTCCACAACGCCGTGGCGTTTGCGTTCGTGTGTACACGACCACGCCCAAGAAGCCAAACTCAGCCATGCGTAAAGTCGCCCGTGTGCGCCTTACCAACGGCAACGAAGTGAACGCCTACATCGGCGGTGAAGGACACAACCTCCAAGAGCACAGCATTGTGCTCGTGCGCGGTGGTCGTGTGAAAGACCTCCCAGGTGTGCGTTACCACATTGTGCGCGGTGCACTTGACACCGCTGGAGTGGACGGACGCATGCAGCGCCGTTCGAAGTACGGTACCAAGCGCCCCAAGGCCAAAAAGTAAGCTGACGCCATGAGAAGAAGAGTCGCCAAAAAGCACCGCATTCTCCCCGACGCTCGTTTCGGGGACACGCAAGTGACCACGTTCGTGAACAACCTGATGCTGGACGGGAAGAAGAGCGTGGCGTTCACCATTTTCTACAACGCCATCGATCGCGTGTCTGAGCGCACGGGAGAGGAGGGCTTGGAATTGTTCAAGAAGGCGTTGGAAAACGTCACTCCTGCAGTGGAGGTTCGCAGCCGCCGCGTGGGGGGTGCGACGTTCCAAATCCCTACGCCCATTCGCGACAGCCGCAAGATGAGCATGGCCATGAAGTGGCTCATTGATTTTTCGCGCAAGCGCAACGAGAAGAGCATGGCCGAGCGTTTGGCCGCTGAAATCATCGCTGCCGCCAAAGAGGAAGGCGCGACGTTTAAGAAGAAGGAAGACACGCACCGCATGGCGGAAGCGAACAAGGCCTTCGCACACTTCCGTTTCTGACATTGACCTGAACGCACTGACCCATGTCTAAGAGAGACCTCAATTACACGCGCAACATTGGCATCATGGCCCACGTGGACGCTGGCAAGACCACGACCACGGAGCGCATCCTGTATTACACGGGCATCAGCCACAAAATTGGCGAGGTGCACGACGGTGCAGCTACCATGGACTGGATGGCGCAGGAACAAGAGCGCGGCATCACGATTACGTCGGCTGCCACGACTTGCTTCTGGAACTTCCAGGACCAGCAATACCGCATCAACATCATTGACACCCCAGGTCACGTGGACTTCACGGTGGAGGTCGAGCGCTCTTTGCGCGTCCTCGACGGTGCCGTGGGCCTGTTCTGCGCAGTGTCAGGCGTGGAGCCACAGTCTGAGACGAACTGGGGACTTGCCGACAAGTATGGCGTGCCTCGCATTGGCTTCGTCAACAAAATGGACCGCTCTGGAGCTGATTTCTTCAACGTGATTGGCATGATCAAGGAAATGCTCGGCGCACGTCCTGTGCCTTTGCAGGTTCCGATCGGAGCAGAAGAGACGTTCAAGGGTGTCGTTGACTTGATCGACAACAAGGCGTACGTGTGGAACGAAGAGGACAAGGGCATGACGTGGGATGAAATCCCAATGCCCGAGGACCTCCTTGATACGGTAGCTGAATACCGCGAAAAGCTCATCGAAGCTACCGCAGAGCAGGACGATTCCTTGATGGAGAAGTACTTCGAGGATCCCGACAGCTTGACCAAAGAAGAAATCGTCGCGGCCATTCGCAAGGCGACGATTGCCATGGAGATCACCCCAATCTTGTGCGGTTCAGCGTTCAAGAACAAGGGCGTTCAAACCATGCTCGACGCGGTCATGATGTACCTGCCTTCTCCCTACGACGTGGAGAGCATCAAGGGCACCGACCCCGAGGACGAAGAGAAGGTGTTAGAGCGCAAGCCCGACCCCACGGAGCCCTTCTCAGGCCTCGCGTTCAAAATCGCAACCGACCCCTTCGTGGGACGCCTCTGCTTTGTTCGCGCTTACTCCGGCACGCTCCCGGCGGGCTCGTACGTGAAGAACACGCGTTCGGACAAGAAAGAACGCATCAGCCGCATCTTCCAGATGCACTCCAACAAGCAGAACCCCATCGACGTGCTTGAAGCCGGCGACATCGGTGCTGTGGTTGGATTTAAGGACATCCGAACGGGGGACACGTTGTGCGACGAAAAGGCGCCCATCGTGCTCGAAAGCATGAGCTTCCCTGCCCCTGTGATCGGCATCGCCATTGAGCCCAAGTCTCAAGCAGACATGGACAAGCTTGGCACGGCCCTCGCAAAACTCTCTGAGGAGGACCCCACGTTCAACGTGTCTACGGACGAGGAGAGCGGCCAAACGGTCATCTCAGGAATGGGTGAGTTGCACCTCGAGGTCTTGATTGACCGCATGAAGCGTGAATTTAACGTGGAGTGCAACCAAGGACAGCCACGCGTGGCTTACAAGGAGGCAATCTTCGGTACAGCCGATCACCGCGAGGTCTACAAAAAGCAATCCGGTGGTCGCGGTAAGTTCGCCGACATCATTGTGAAGATTGGGCCTTCCCCCGATCCAGAAAAGGAGGGCTTGGTGTTTGTGAGTTCTGTGAAGGGCGGCAACGTCCCGAAAGAATTCATCCCCTCTGTGGAGAAGGGTTTCAAAGAGGCCATGCAAAACGGTGTGCTCGCAGGGTACCCCATGGACAGCATGTCTGTGGAGCTCATCGACGGAAGCTTCCACGCGGTGGACTCGGACCAGCTGTCCTTCGAACAAGCGGCCAAGTTTGCTTACCGTGCTGCAGTGAAGAATTGCCAGCCCAAGATTTTGGAGCCACTCATGAAACTCGAGGTGGTGACACCTGAAGAGAACATGGGTGACGTCATCGGCGATTTGAACAAGCGTCGTGCGTTGATTGAAGGCACGGGCGAGCGTTCAGGCAAAACCATCGTCAACGCGAAGGTCCCTCTGTCTGAGATGTTTGGCTACGTGACCGACTTGCGTACGCTGACCTCGGGCCGTGCGACGTCAAGCATGAGCTTCAGCCACTACGCTGAGGCGCCCAACAACATTCAAGAACAAGTCATTGAAGCCGCCAAAGGCTAATCACAGAAGTCATGACGCAGAAAATTCGCATCAAGCTCAAGTCGTACGACCACAACCTGGTCGACAAGTCGGCTGAAAAGATTGTCAAGACGGTGAAGTCTACCGG
>JBDQOS010000189.1:0-3169 GCA_040261075.1 Flavobacteriales bacterium | reverse complement strand
TGGGGTTGCCCCCTTGGCAATCAAAGCAGCCAAGGCCAGCGCAAAAAGCGTCCGCAGCGTTCCCTGAACTGAGCACCAGCCCGCCTTCAATTGGGAAACCAATGGATGACCCTCCTGTCATGTACCCAACCTGGGAGGACGACCCAATAAAGGAAATGTTGGTCGCCGAAACCCCCTCACCCAAAAGCACGTCGTTGACGTATTGCGTCGGCGTCAGGCTTTGGTCCACAGTCACTTGTGCCGAAGCAGTGCTCGGAAAGGCAAGAATGACAAGAAGAAATGACCCAAGTTTGGGACGATTGTTGGTGGAGAGGAAAGGGATTCTCATGGCAGAGAGCTCATGGGGCGCCCTGCAAGATAAGCGAAGTTGGAAACGTGAGGACCCTCAGTTGAAATCCGCCAACGACGCCGACAACTTCTTCCGGGCGTGGAAGATGCGCGATTTGACGGTTCCCATGGGGATTTCCATCTCGGCCGCAATTTCGTCGTAGTGGTACCCGTCGAGGAACATCGTGAACGGCTTGCGAAAATCCGGCTTCAGTTCGTCAATGGCTCCGTGAATGTCCGCTTGGTTGATGACCGTGGTCACAGTGTCCACTCGGTAATCTTGGCTCGCGTTAATGAAGTACTGGTTCTCCGTGCTGTCCAGCACGGTGTTTTGGAACTTCTTGCGCTTGTAGTTGTTGATGAAGATGTTCCGCATGATGGTGTACAACCACCCCTTCATGTTGGTGCCCTCCTTGAAGTTGTTTTTGTAACGAAGCGCTTTGACCATGGTGTCCTGAACCAAGTCGTCCGCGTCTGCCCCGTTTCGTGTGAAACCCAAAGCAAAACCGCGCAGGAAGTCAGACTGGCTGACGAGGAGTTGGTTGAATTCGAGCGTGCTCATGAGGTCGTCTTGTTTAACGTTCAGGGATAAAGATTAAACAGAATCGCGCTGACCACAAACATTTGTTGAACTATTTTCCACACTTGTTCAACAAAAAACACTAAACCACTGTTATAGAGAATCTTAGGGGTCGATGTGAATCGCAAGATTTGCCTGACCTTTAGAAGAGACGCTGAACCAACGCTCCGCCCGTCAGGTCTACCGTGACCCCGGGGGCCGGCTTCGTGTCGCGAAAGACACTCCCGGCAAGGTGAAAAGAAATGCTCGTTCCTTCGAACGTGCGAACGATGCGGTCCACGTATTCCTGGGCTTGTCCTTCAGAGGGGTACGTCGTGCAATACGTCACAAAACATACCTTGTCAAATTGTCCGGCCACGGAACGGAGATCATCGAATGGTACGCTTTGGCCTAGGAACACAGACCTGCGGCCATGTGCGCGACACAACTGATGCACAAACAACAGCGAGATGTCGTGAATTTCCCGTTCCGGGAGGTACAGCACCACGACCTCTTGACCTTCGTCCGACGGGATGTCCGTTTGGTGCACCTGCGCATAGAGCATTTGCCGCAACAGGTTGCTCATGAAATGTTCGTTGGCTGGGCAAATGGCGTTGGTCAGCCACAACACCCCCACCTCCGAGAGGAAGGGAAGGCACACCCTCAGCACAGTCGATTCAAACCCCATGCGCTCGATGCACTCGTCCATGGTGTCTCGAAACAGCTGTTCGTCGTAAGACATCATGGCCACTTTCAACCTCTGTTGGGCCACCAATTCCTCTCCTTGATCACTCACCGCTGGACCCTCTTGTACGGCGAACATCATCTCCGTTTCGGACATGGTGGCTACTTTGGAAATCTTGAGGCCTCGGTCGACGAGCAAGCTCACGTTCAGAAGCCTTTTCAGGTCGTCGTTTGAGTACGTGCGAATGTTGGTCTCCGAGCGCTCGGGACGCAGCAAGTCGTAGCGTTGCTCCCACACCCGGATGGTGTGGGCTTTGACCCCGGTCAGGTTTTCGAGGTCCTTGATTGAAAACTCCTGCTTCACGCCGAGTGAACACCTGAACGACCTTCTTGGTTCACAACCTAAGTTTGCGTCATGGCTTCATCCTGGTTTCTCGACGTCGATTCGACACCTGACTTGTACCCTCTGAACGTGCTTCGCGCGGAAGAGACGTTGCATTTTGGCGTGCGACCTGTTGCAAGGCAATGGCAGGATGTTCTGCAGACCAAACCCCACCTCCGGGTCCACCCCCGATTGCTTCCGACAGCTGCCAACATCGCGGCCCTAGAGGCACTTTCGTCCGGGGACTCCTGGGTGCACGAAGGCGTGACAGTTGCGCAACTTGGCGCGGCGGGAGGACCAGAGCGCTGCGACGTTACGCCAGACATGTGGACTGACGTGGCGGCCCTGTTTGAACGTGCCGGTGACGGCCTGCGCGAAGATTTGGCGCGGTTGAAACGCGCTTGGCGCCTGCGGACCCTGGACGAGGACGAGCGAGAAGCGTGGGCAACGCGAGGCGTGATTGTCCACGGCCCCATGGACCGAATCCACGTGGCGCCAGGCGCTGTGCTGCGTGACGCAACCTTCAACACCGAACAAGGGGACGTCGTGCTTGGCCCCGGTGCCGAGGTCATGGAAGGGTGCCGCATCCGGGCGCCGTTTGCGCTTGGCGAGGGTTCGACACTTCGCATGGGGTCCTTGGTGTACGGCCCTACCGCGGTTGGACAAGGATGCAAAGTCGGAGGCGAACTGAGCAACGTTGTGGTTCACGACTGGTCCAACAAAGCTCACGGGGGCTTTCTTGGGAATTCCGTCCTTGGGTCGTGGTGCAACCTCGGCGCAGAAACCACCTGCAGCAACTTGAAAAACACGTACGGAGAAATCGCGGAATGGAGCGCGGCGGACGGAAGTTTCCAAGGACGCGGTCGCACGTTTTGCGGTCTGATCATGGGCGACCACAGCAAGACCGCCATTCACACGGCGTTCAGCACCGCCACCGTCGTGGGCGTGATGTGCAACGTGTTCGGCGACGGAACTCCGCCGCGACATGTGCCGCCGTTTTCTTGGGGAATTGCGGGCGACACGTACGACGTCGAACGCGCCTTGGAGACGGCGCGAAAAGTGATGGCACGTCGCGGTCAAGGCTTGACGACCGAAGACGAGACCCGCATCCGCGCCGCTTTCGAGGCTTCGATCGCGCCCTAACTTGGGGATGGCGTGAAAGAAAACCTGACATCCTGTCGGGTTTTGAAACTTCTGTCCGCGGCGCGGATGCGGGT
>JBDQOS010000188.1:0-3897 GCA_040261075.1 Flavobacteriales bacterium | reverse complement strand
CTTCTTCGCCCACCCCGGTGTGAACCCAAACTGCATGAGTTGCACCTCGCCCGGCTTGTCGCTCGAGACCACGGGTGCGCGGTTGCCGTGGCTGACGTTCGTGTTGGATGCCCAGGGCGTGGGCGCCTTGACGTTGAAGCGCTGTTCAACGGCTTGGATGGAGGAGACGGTGACGTAACGGCCGCACATGGGTCAGGGGATTGGAGGAAGGTAAAACGAACGAGGAGAGAACGAACGAAGAGAAGAGGACCGCGTTTGGGATTGTGGGTGGGGGATGCGCAGGTGCGCGGTTCGTAGGACGGTCATTGGTGACGGTGAGCGAGAAGGGGCGGTGGGCCGCCGTTGAAGGGGTTGGTGCGTCCGATGGTGCGGGCTTCGAGGCCGGCGGCGCGCACCACGCTTCGGTCGCCGTACTGCACGCGGATGCGGTCGAGTGCTTGGTACAATTTGACGCGCTCTTCGGTGTCGTCGAACAGGTTGATTTGGCATCCGCCGCCCACCAGGTGGCTGTAGCGGACCCCGATGAGACGCACGCGCACGCGCTTGTCGAGCAGCTGTTCGAGGAGGTCCTTGGCCGTGGGCACGAGGTGGTGGTCTGCGGCGGTGTAGGGGATGCGCCGCTGCATGCTCTTGGTCGAGAAGTCGGCGTAGCGCACCTTGACGGTCACGCACGCCGTGAGCTTGTCGCCGCGCCGCAGTTGAAAGGCGAGGTTTTCTGCCATGGCCAGCATGATGGCGTGAAGCTTGTCGCCGTCGGTGGTGTCCTTGGCGAAGGTGCGTTCGGTCGAAATCGACTTGCGCTCGTTGTAGGCGATGACCGGCGCATCGTCCAGCCCGTGCGCTTTCTTCCAAATCGCCACGCCGTTCTTGCCAAGCACCTGCTCGATGAGCTCCACCGGCATGTCCTGAAGCGTTCGAATGGTGGAGATGCCGAGGTTGCGCAAGGTGCGGTAGGTCTCCGCGCCAACCATGGGGATTTTCCGGACCGAGAGAGGGGCCAAAAAATGCCGCTCCGTCCCCCGGCTCACGTGCCGGGCGTTGTTGGGCTTCGCCTCGCCCGTCGCCACTTTCGCCACGGTCTTGCTGGTGCTGAGCCCCACGGAAATGGGCAAGCCTGACTCGCGGATCACGCGTTCCCGAAGCTCGCGGGAGAATTGCCAGCACCCAAAGAACCGGTCCATCCCACTGAGGTCCGCGTAGAACTCGTCGATGGAACTCTTTTCACAGACCGGCACGGCCTCCCGCACGATGTCCGTCACGATCTCCGACTGCTTGGAATAGGCCATCGAATTCCCGCGAATCACCACGGCTTCGGGGCACAGCGCCCGCGCCATCTTCATCGCCATCCCGGAATGCACCCCAAATCCCCGCGCCTCGTAACTGCAGGACGCCACCACGCCTCGATCGCCCGTCCCCCCAATCAAGATGGGCCGGCCTTCGAGGCGTGAGTCCATGCGGCGCTCGACCGACACGAAGAAGGTGTCGAGGTCCAGGTGCAGGATCGACCGCTGCCGCCCCGAATCGCGATCCGAGTGGGGCGCCGCTGACGGCACGGGGAGGGTGGGTGAAATGTCATTCATGAAACAGACCCGTCCAAAACAGGAACGGGTCTGCTAAAATAATGAGCAAAACCAAAGAAACGAGCACAAGCGCGTTTTTTTGGCCTGGCTCGGCCGGGAACGTCCGTCAGTTGCAGGAATCGCCGTACGACGTCAAGAAGATCAAGAGGTCGTTCACATTCACGATGTCGTCGCCGTTGAAGTCGGCCGTGCATCCGGACATGCATCCGTAGTCCGTGAGGAACAGGAGCAAGTCGGTCACGTCCACGAACCCGCCGTTGTTCAAGTCGGTCGGGCATCCGCACCCTTCAGGAGAGATCACCTCGCCTACGAACGTAGCCGTGCACATCGGGTCGCCCATGACCGTCGCGGTGATGTCCACCGCGCTACCAGAAGCAGGGAGTGTGACCACGACGTTCCAGGGGTTCGCCCCGTCGTAAACCACCATCGAGTCCGCCAAGAGAATGACATCGCCGGCAGGGGGCGGGCTTTGGAACGAGAACTCCAGTTCTTGCGTGAACACGTTGCCCATGGGATTGCACTCGGAGGTGGTGCCCACCGTCATGTCCAGAATCGCGCACGGGAACGGCACCGCGTCCCAAAACTCCACGCCGTGCTCCGCTGGGCTGGCGTAGGGGTCGCCTTCGTACGTGTACGGAGGCAGACCTTCGAGGAAGGTGTTGGGCGTCCACAAGCCGTAGATGTTGGCCAAAACCTGCCCCGAGTTGCCCGGCGTGCCCCACTGCACGTAGTCGTCGTACGCCCCCACCTGGTCGTGCAGGGTCAGGTCGCCGCCGTCCGCGTTGCTCGGCCAGTCGGGCCACGTGATGGTCAGGGTCGCGTCCGCGGCGAGGGTCACGCCCGGAGGCAGGAGGTCCGTCAAGAACGCCTGTGCGCCACCCGACTTGATGACCTGCCCAGCCAACCCCCCTTCGCAGTCCGCGACGTTGCGGACGGTTACGGTTTTCGTCGCCGGGTTGACTTCGTCCAAACGAAGCAACACGCAGCACGATTCCGGTGCCGTAAACAGCGCGGGAAGCGTGAGCGAACAGTCGGGGTTCTCCGAGAAGCTCACTGTCACGTCCACGTCGGCGCCGTCTGAATTCAGGCCCGTCAGCGAAAGGGATTGAGGGCTCCCCGTGATTGGGAAACTCACGCCGTTCACCACAAGGTTGCCCGTTTCAGGAGCGTTTTCGTATGTCACTTGCAGTTGCTGAGTGTACGTGTTGGTGAGGGGGTTGCAGCCGGTTTGGGCCAAGGTCGTGACGCCGGTCACGTTGCAAAGCACGGGAGGCAAACTCCACCCCATGTCTTGCATCATGCCCAAGGCAACCGCACCGGGCTGGTGAATGACTTCGCCTTCGTTCAGGAACGGGGTCATCAATGAATTCGCGTTTCCTGCGGGGTACGAAGACTCGCGCAAGTGCGAGTAGCTCGCTCCAGGAGACCAAGTCGTCGGCGCGTACAGTCGTGGTCGGCCCACGGCTTGCGCGGCGTCGCCGTTTTCACCGCCCCAGTACAAGGCGTCGCTTTCAAGGACGTTGCCCAAGGCCACGGTTCCGCTGATGTAGTCCAAGATGGAGCTTTGGTCGCTTTCTTCCACGAATTGATCGTAGATGAATGGAATGCCTTGGAATCCCAAGAATCCGGAGTTTCCGTTGTGGTTGGCGCTGCCCAAATACCCCAAACCGTGCGCCATTTCGTGAAGTGCGACGGTCACCATGTCGTACACGGTGTCGGGCACCTGTCCGTCCAAACCGAGGTACCAAGGGGTGTCCTCGGCAAATTTCACCACCATGTCCGGCGCGGCGGGATTCAAGTCGGACCCCGTCAGCTGGTTCGCAAGTGCAATGGCGTACTGGCGGTCCGCCATGGGGGCGCCTTCAAAGTTGTTGACCACTTCGTACGGGGAGGATTGCGCCAGAATGTTGGGGGGAAGCGAGTCCCAAATCGCCTGCATGTGAATCGGCACCACCGTTTCGATGGACTGCGCCCAAATGTCCACGGCCATTTCCACGGCGGGTTTGGCTTCGTTGGGGAACATCGGGCCGAATTCGAGCGTGATGATCGCGCTTCGGGGCCCCGGTTCTGGCGAATACCAGAAAGGAGTGCCGACGTACGTGTCGCTGCTGACACCCGTGCCCTGCAGGCCTTGGCACCCCAGTTCATGGCAGCTCGTGTTGTGCTGATGAGAGGTGCGAAGCGCCTGCAAACTTTGAGGTCCGCATGCGTTTTGGCCGTGTGCCCACGAGGTGAGCAGCAAGCCAAGGGTGAAGAGATTCCAGCGCATCATGGTGGTCGTTCGTTGTTATCTAAACATAAATATACGATATAAAAT
>JBDQOS010000187.1:0-9308 GCA_040261075.1 Flavobacteriales bacterium | reverse complement strand
TTCCGCAATCAATATCAGAATTAACCCCATCATTAGGATAGACTGTGCCTACGCTGCAAGGACCGACGCCTGCGAAACCATTCCCATTAAAATCAGCATCGCAACAAATCGATCCATCTGCAGACCCATCCGTATCGCATTGACCTGAGGCGTAGGAAATCAACATCAACAGGCAATGCAACAGTGCTAATCTCTGAATCATCTCAACAGGAATTACTTTTGCGCAAGATGGCAAAGAATTCGCAGACTCCCCTCGTCAGCTTCGAAGATTTGAGGCCGTACGTCAAATTGGTGGGGAAAAACTGGTGGTTGCTGGTCGGGTTGGCCATCGTGGGGTACGGCGCCGGACGGCTGGTGACGCACCAAATGGTGGACGTTCATCGGGCGACGGCCGAGATTTTGGTCAACCAGGAGAGCGCTTCGAGCATTGAATCGATGTTGCCCGGTCGCGGAGGGTCGCGCGGGTTCAGCTACTACAACGACGAAGTCCAAAACCAACTCCGCGTCCTCCGGTCCTACGACCTCGTCGGGCGCGCCATCGACAAAATCTCCGACCACGTGGACTACCATTTGGTGGGGCGGATCAAAGAGATGCCCGTGGCCGGGTTCGGCGCCCTGACCGTCGACGTCAACGTGGACGGGTTCGAAGGGGGCATGGCCGGACGCGCCATCGACCTCTTCGTGGTGGACGCCACGACGTGCCGCCTCGTCCTGAACGCGACGGGAAGCGAGGACGAGCAAACGACGATGGAGGTGCGGTTTGGGGAGCGCGTGACGCGGGGCGGGATCGACCTCGTCGTCCGGCTCGACGACGAAGTGGCGCGCGACGCGGCGCGCCTCGAAGCGGCGACGAAGCAGCATTTCCGGATCCGGGTCAAGACCCGAGCCCAGCGCATCGGCCAGTACCGCGGCGCCCTGCAAACGACCAACGTGGAGCGCACGAGCGTCATCACCATGAGCTGCAGCGACGTGCTCCCGGACCGCGCCAAGCGCTTCCTGGACACGCTGGCGGCGACGTACATCGACTACACGGCGGAGGCGCGTTTGGCCACCAACGTGCAGACGGAGAAGTTCATCGGCGGGCAGCTTGAGGAGATCAACGCGCTGACCGACACGTTGGAGCGGCAGGTCGATTACTACCGAGCCCAAAACGAGATCCTCGACCTCACCCGCGAGCAAAACGAATTTTTCAATTCGCTCGTCGACCTCGAGCGCCAGTTGCGGGAGATGGACGTGCAATCGCAGTCGCTCGACGAATTGGGGGCCTTTCTCACGGCCCCGGACGGGAGCGCAGAGTTGCCTCCGTCGAGCTACTTCATGCTCGACGACCCTTGGATGGCCGAGCAAATCGGCGCCCTCATGGAACTCGAGGCCAAGCGCTCGGCCCTGCTCCTCGACGTGAAGCCCGGCTCCTACCAAGTGCGGCGGCTCGACTCCTCCGCGCAACACGTGCGCAGCAACGTCGTGACCTACCTCTCGGACAAGGTCGGAGCGGTCGAACGCCGGCGCGTCGATTTGCAGGCGGACATTCGCGAACTGGAATCGCGCTTGTCCGGCCTTCCGAAGACCCAGCGCGACATCCTCGCCATGGAGCGCAAGCTCGGCGTGAACGAAAAACTCGCGGTCTACCTCCTCGAACGGAAGGCCGCCACCATCATCGCCCGGGCCAGCATCACCCCCGAGGCCTCGCTCATTGAACGCGCCCGCTACGCCGGGAAGGTCGGCCCGGACAAGCGCCGCACCGTCCTCACCTACACGGCTGTCGGCTTCCTGATCGCCCTCGCCCTGGCGGTGGCGCGCATGGTGTTCTTCGAACGCATCGAATCGACGTCCGAGCTGCGCGAGGTCGCCGAAGCGGCCGTCATCGGCGGCATCCCCTTCTACAAGGAAATGGGCGACGACCCCATCGCGTGCCGCGCCGACAGCCGCAGCGCCGTGACCGAGTCGTTCCGCGCGCTCCGCACCAACCTCCAATACCTGCTGGCCAAGGAAGGCGCCAACGTGATTCTGGTTTCGTCGTTGCACCCGCAGGAGGGCAAGAGCTTTGTCTCGTCCAACCTGGCCAGCATCCTTGCCAAAGCCGGCAAAAAAGTGGCGATCGTCGACTTCGACATGCACAAGCCGCGCGTCCACGCGTACATGGGGCTGGAAAACACGCAAGGCGCCTCGAACCTCATGATCGGCAAGGCGAGCCTCGCGGAGGTCATCAAGCCCGGGGCCTACCCTTCCCTCGACGTCATCACGGCCGGCCCGGTGCCGCCCAACGCTTCGGACCTCATTTTGAGCGAACGCATGACCAACACGCTTGCCGAATTGAAGGCGGCGTACGACTACGTGATTTTGGACACCCCTCCCATCTTGCTCATCAGCGACGCCCTCGTCTTGATGGAGCACGTCGACACGGCCTTGTTGGTGACCAACGTGGCCAAATCCTCCCGCCGCGGCGTCCAACACCTCGAAGACTTGCTCGAGCAGAACAACTTGAAACACGCTTCCTTCGTCTTGAACGGCGTGCGGACCAAGCGCTGGGCCTACTATTACAACCGCTACGCCACCAAGTACGGCTACGCGACGTACGGCGCAGAATACGGGTACGGGTACGGGTACGGCGGTTCAGACCGGTACAAGGAGCCCGACGCCCAGTCCTGACCCCCTTGATTTTCTGCGCCGCGCATGCCCACATGGGCAGCGTGCGTCACCCACACTCCGTTGTGAGCAAACCACGCCGGGCAACCCCTTGGCGGTGAAGCAGGTCTGTACTTTTGAAGGACGTTGTGCGTTACGTACCTGTGCGTCGCACCCAAACTTCCGCCAAGCAAGACCCCATGCGCAGCCACCAACACCTTTTGCCAGTCCTCCGCCACGCGGCCCTGATGGCTGTGTTTGGGGCCACGGCCTTCGCTGGATGGGCCCAACTGCCTCCCCCCAACCTCACCCACGTCGACAACGTCAACAACGCGGGCAACGCCACGCTGCACTGGGACGTGTTCACGCCGGTGGGCAACGAAGACTTCGTGCAGAACGAAATCAAGGTCTTCGACCTCGACCAAAACCCCCTTGGAACCCAATGGCACATCATCTCTTCGGAGGTGATCAACGGAAACCTCGTCCTCCCCACGGGGTGGGTCATGCCTTCGTTCCTGTACGACGCCAACCAACTCGCGCACTGTTACGTGGGGGTCCAAGTGACCGTGGAAGACGGAGTGCAGTCGGTGTCGGACCCGTCGCCCTTCTTGTGCCAAATCTTCGTCAGCCTCGAACAAGGTGCCGCAGCCGGAACCGTGGAACTCGAATGGAACAGCCCCTACGCGTTGACAGGAGCTGCCGCCGGGAGCGACTTCCAGGTGGAGCGCATCAACGAGACGACGGCGCAGTGGGAAGTGGTGGCCACGGTGCCGGATTCGCCGAACGGGGGCTCTTACACCGACAACCCCGGTCCGTGCGCGCAAGTGCTCATCTACCGGGTGCGCCAGTTGGCGAGCAACCTCGAAGATTGGCACGACAGCAACCGCGCTGAGCTCGTGCTGGGGACGGTCGGTGGCGACACCCCCACCGTCACGCACGTGGACGTGGAAAACGGCGCCGCCCGCGTGCATTGGGACTTTGAACCCGCCCCAGAAACCCTCGGCTACATCGTGTACAAATGCCTGGACACGGGCGGCGGGGCGATTGTCGCCGAGGTGAACGACCCGGCCCAATTTGACGTGCTGATATCGACCTCGAATGCGGGCGCGGAACCGGAGAGTTACCAGGTCGCGGCCTACGATTGCGTGGACGACGACGGCTCGCCCAACCCTTCTGGCGCGGGGGATTGTGTCCGCACCGTGTTCCTGACTGCAAACCAAATCCCCTGCACCGACCGAGCGCAGCTCGCGTGGGTCCACCCGCTTGGCATGGCCGGCGGCGTGGCGGAATACGTGCCGCAGTACCGCGAAAACGGCGGGCCGTGGGTCAGCCTCGACACGTTGTCAGGTTCGGCGCAAACAACCGTGCACGAAGGGGCGTCGTTGACTGCGACGGTCGAGTACCGCGTCCTGGCCAAGGGGGGTGAATTCCAAACCGCGGCCTCCAACCTCGTCGAGATTTCGTTTGAGTACCCCGACGCGCCCGAACCGCCCAACCTGAAGCGCGTGTCGGTCCTGGGCCGAACGCGGGTCGAATTGGTGCTCGCCACCGACCCCAACGCCCAGGAAGTCAGCCTGTACGAATTCCAGCGGTGGGACGACACAGACAGCTCGTGGATTCCGCTGACGCCGCGTTACCCGGCCAACCTCGGGTTCCAGGTCGTTCACGTCGACACCGAACGAAACACCAACGAGTATTCATACCGGTACCGCGCGGTGGCGTACAACGGATGCGACGCGGCGGTGGCCCAGTCCCAAGAGGCCGCTTCGATCTTGCTTCGCGGTTTCCAAAGCACCACACCAGGGCTGTACGAGAACAGCCTGATTTGGTCGCCCTACGACGGATTTGTGAACGGCCTGGACCGGTACGAGGTGGTGCGCAAAGAAACCAACGACCCCGACGTGCTCGGGACGCCGCTGGCGACCGTCACGTCCGTGAGCGAAAACCACGAAGACGACGTCAGCGACGAGTTGGACTCGCCGGGGATTTTTTGCTACCGGGTTTTGGCCTTGGAGGTGCCCGACTCCAATGAAGTGCTGCAGGGTGCCGCCTCCAACTGGGTCTGCTTGACGGAAGAACCCATCGTCTGGATTCCCACAGCCTTCACCCCCAACGGCGACGAGTTGAACGACTGGTTCCCTTGGGCGCCGGGCGAGGCCAACGTCGGATTCTTAGGCGAGCCGCAGGGTTCCAACCCCAATTTTCGAATGACCGTTGTGTCCCGTTGGGGAACCCAAATTTACCGGACCGAGTCCATCGACGAGCCGTGGGACGGCAAGGTGGACGGCAAGTTCGTCGCCAACGGGGTCTACATGGTGAACGTCCAGTACCTCGATGGGGCGGGCGCGTGGCGAAACCAGAGCATTTCCTTGACGGTCTTGCCCGGAGAATAACCCGGCACGGTGCGGGCACGACAAGCTTCCGTTGCGTGAGTTTCGAACGTACGGCGGCCGTGAATTCTCTGTGACGCTGGGTGGGTAACGTGGGCGTTCTGCCTTAAATTTGCCCGAATCGCGGACCGAACCTTGAACGTCCCAGCCGCGCTCCGGCGCACCGGCGATTCACTCGTGAGGCCTGCGAGAACACGCGATTCAACTCAAGCTCATGGCCTCGACTGACAGCAAATTTCTCGGCGAAGGATTGACGTACGACGACGTCTTGCTCGTGCCCAACTATTCGGAAGTTCTTCCCCGCGACGTTCAGCTCCACGCTCCGTTTTCACGGAACATCCAACTCAAGACCCCCATTGTCAGTGCGGCAATGGACACGGTGACGGAAAGCAAAATGGCCATTGCCATGGCCCGCAGTGGCGGCATCGGCGTGGTCCACAAGAACATGAGCATCGCAGCCCAAGCGAACGAAGTCCGAAAGGTCAAGCGATCGGAAAGCGGCATGATTCAAGACCCCATCACGCTGAGCCAAAACGCCACGGCAGGCGACGCCCTCGCCATCATGCGTGAGCACAAGATTGGCGGCATCCCCGTCACAGGCGACGCAGGCAAATTGGTCGGAATCGTGACGAACCGCGACTTGCGTTTTGAGAAGCAAGGGAGCCGTCCAATCACCGAACTCATGACAAGCGAGAATTTGATCGTGACCGAGGACGGCAGCGACCTTTCCAAGGCGGAACAAATCCTGCGCGAGCACCGCATTGAGAAGCTTCCCGTGGTCGACGGTCAGGGCCGCTTGGTCGGCCTGATCACGTACCGCGACATCATCAAGCTGAGCGAGTTCCCCAATTCCTGCAAGGACCAGTACGGCCGCCTCCGCGTTGCGGCGGCCGTGGGCGTGACCGCCGACACCCACGAGCGCGTCGCCGCGTTGGTGGACGCAGGCGTGGACGCCGTCATCGTCGACACGGCCCACGGCCACAGCCGTGGCGTCATCGACACCGTTCGCGACGTGAAGAAGGCCTTTGGCAGCATCGACATCGTGGCCGGAAACGTCGCCACGGCTGAGGCGGCCCTCGCCCTGGTCGAGGCCGGCGCGGACGCCGTGAAAGTCGGCATCGGACCGGGCTCGATTTGCACGACCCGCGTCATCGCCGGAGTCGGGGTTCCCCAGCTTCGCGCCGTCATGGAAGTCAGTGCGGCCTTGGAAGGGACGGGCGTCCCCGTCATCGCCGACGGCGGCATCCGCTACACCGGAGACATCGTCAAGGCGCTCGCCGGAGGCGGACACACCGTGATGATCGGGTCCATGCTCGCCGGCACCGAGGAGAGCCCGGGCGAAACCATCATCTACGAAGGACGGCGCTTCAAAGCGTACCGCGGCATGGGCTCGGTCGAGGCCATGCAAAAAGGATCGAAAGACAGGTATTTCCAGGACGCCGAAGACGACTTGAAGAAGTTGGTGCCCGAAGGCATCAGCGGCCGCGTGCCGTTCAAAGGGTCCGTGCAGGAAGTCATGCACCAAGTCATCGGCGGCCTCCGTGCTGGAATGGGGTATTGCGGTTCAGCGGATTTGGGCCAACTGCGGGAAAAGGGACGCTTCGTGCGCATCACCTCGGCCGGGGTGAAAGAAAGCCACCCGCATGACGTCATGATTACGCGCGAAGCCCCCAACTACAGCATTCGTTGACGGAACCTGCGCGGCAACTTGCCTTGTTAGACGAATTTGACGGAACTTTCGGTGCGTTTGGATTTGCAACGTTGCAACTCCGCGCCCCAACGAATCACCACGACTCCAGACCCATGAAGCTACGTGCATGGATGACCGCTGCAGCGGTTGCGGCCCTCGGAATGGCCCTCACCCCCACCTTCGCGCAACGCCAAAGTGCCTCCACATCAGGCGCCAACCCCACCGAAACCCACGTGCTCGAGGTGGGGAGCGAACTTGTGACCTTGGCCGATTTCAAGCACGTCTACGGCAAAAACAACCGCGACAGCGTGTACACGGTCGAAGCCTTGGACGAATACATGGAGCTCTTCGTCAACTTCAAACTGAAGGTGCTTGAGGCCGAGGCTCTGGGGATGGATACGGCTAGCGCGTTCAAGAAAGAACTTGCCGGTTACCGGGGGCAGCTTGCGCGCCCTTACCTGGTGGACGGCGCACTCCTCGATGCGTTGGTGGACGAAGCCTACGAGCGCAAAGGCACGGAAGTCCGTGCGAGCCACATCTTGGTCAGCTTGGACGCCAACGCCTCCCCCGCCGACACCCTTCGGGCGTGGAACCGCATCCAGGGGTTGCGGACGCGTGTGGAGAACGGGGAAGACTTTGAAACCGTGGCGCGCAGCAAAAGCGGGAGCGACGACCCTTCCGTCACGAGCAACGGCGGCGACTTGGGGTGGTTTACCGCCTTCCAAATGGTCTACCCGTTCGAATGCGCCGCCTTCAACACGCCCGAGGGCGAGCTGAGCGAGGTGGTCCGGACGAAGTTTGGCTACCACATCTTGCAAGTCACGGGAAAGCGTGAAGCGCGAGGCGAGGTGCAAGTGGCGCACATCATGGTCCGAATGCCGGCCGGTGCGCCGCAAGACCAAGTGGCCAACGCCGAAGGTCGCATCCAAGAGGTGAAGCGCCTGCTGCTGAGCGGCGAGTCCTTTGAGTCGCTGGCCATGAAGTACAGCGAAGACCCCTCCACGGCGAGCAAAGGCGGGCTTTTGCCTTGGTTTGGGACAGGAAAGATGGTGGAGGAGTTTGAAAATGCGGCCTTCGACTTGAAGGAGCCCGGCGACATCGCGGGACCGGTCCGCACGGACTACGGTTTCCACCTGTTGAAGCTGGTCGAAAAGAAGGAATTGCCTTCGCTGACCGAAAGCCGCCGCGAACTGTCGAAAAAAGTGCGTCGGGACAGCCGTGCCGAGATCACCAAGACGTCGTTCGTGAACAAGCTGAAGAAGGAATACGGCGCCGAGGTCAGTGCGCGCCGGCTCGAAGCCATTCAACTTGCTGCCGCCAAGGTGGACAGCCTGTTCTACCCCGGCCATCCCCTCGAAGGCGTGCGCCGGAGCGAATTGAGCCGCACGTTGTTCAGCGTGGCGGGCCAAGAGCGCACCGTCCAAGACTTCGTGGATTGGGCCAACGGCGGCAAAATCCGCGACCTGAACCGCCCGTCACGTGAACTTGTCGCGGCGGAGGTCGACCGCTACGTGGAAGAGGAGCTGTTGGCGTACGAAGACACGCAGCTTGAGCGCAAGCACAACGACTTCCGCCTGCTGATGGAGGAGTACCACGACGGCATTTTGCTCTTCGAATTGACCGACCAAAAAGTGTGGAGCCGTGCCGTCAAGGATTCCGCAGGACTGGCGGACTTCCACAGCCGCAACCGCGAGCAATTCATGTGGCCGGAGCGCCTGCAGGCCGGCATTCACACGTGTGAAGACGCCAAAATCGCCAAGAAAGTCCGCAAGGAATTGAAGAAGACCGGCGACGTCGAAGGCCTTCGCCGCGAGCTCATCGCCGAGCGTCCGCTGGCGTTGCGCAACGAGTTTGGGAAGTTCCTTGAAGGGGACAACACGTGGGCGGACCGGGCGTTTGAGGCCCTTCGCGACGGCTCCCTCGTGGCGGACAAGAACGGCCTCGTGATTTTTGAGACCACGGAAGGCGGAGACCAAATCATCCTCGTCCACGTCCAGGAGCACATGCAGCCCACGCCCAAGTCGCTCGAGGAATGCCGCGGCGCCGCCATCGCGGCCTACCAAGACCACCTCGAAAAGGAGTGGATCATGGAACTCCAACGCAAGTACCCGCACAAAATCAACCGCGAGGCGCTCTACAGCTTGGTGCGCTGATGGGTGCGTTGCGAACGTCGACGCCGTCGGCTGCGCTGACCTTAGGAGCCGCTTTAACGGGGCTCCTCTCCGTTGGCCTTTCGTCGTGCGGAGAAGGTGCGCGCTCGGTGGACGCGAAGTTTGGGCGAGACGTGGTGGCCTCGGCGTACGGCGAAGTCCTGACCTGGGACAGCCTGGCATCACTCGTTCCCGACGACTTGGACTTGGAGGACAGCGCTGCGTTTGCTGAACGCGTCCTCGACCGATGGATGCGGGAACGGGTGATGTTCGCGCAGGCGAGAACGCAGCTTCAGCAGGAGCGTTCGAGCCTCGAACAAGCCCTCGAAGCGTACCGCCGAAGCTTGCTGATCAACACCTACGAGACGCGCTACGTCGAAAGTCGGCTCGACACGGAGGTCGGCGACGAGGAAATTGAGACGTACTACGAAGCCCATCCCGAGCTGTTTACCC
>JBDQOS010000186.1:0-4311 GCA_040261075.1 Flavobacteriales bacterium | reverse complement strand
GGCCTCCTGACCACCGCTTACGGCAGCATTCTTGATGCCGAAGAAGCGAAGGTGCTGGGGGCATCGCTGAGGGACACGCCTGCGGGGTCGGGGCCATTTAAGTTGGCGTGGTGGGTTCCGGATGCCGGTTTGTTGCTGCACCGAAACGGGCTTTACTGGGAGAAGGATTCCCAAGGCCAAACCTTGCCCTACCTCGAAGCCGTGCACGTGGACGTCGTTCAAGACATGGGAGCGGAGTTTTTGGGTCTGACTCAAAGGCGCTACGACTTCATTAGCGGCCTGCATCCGGCTTACATGGAGACGCTGCTCGACGAGCAAGGCGAGTTGCGAGAAACCTACGAGGGAGGATTGCGCCACGAGCACATTCCGTTCCTGAAAACGGACTACGTCGGCGTGGTGTTGGACGGCTCGGCGACTCCGGAGGCGCTCCGGGACGTGCGCGTCCGTCGCGCAATGAGTTTGGCGCTCGACCGACGTGGGCTTGCCCAACACCTGCGTCGAAATTCCGTCACGCCCACAGACCACTTTGTTCCTCCCTCGATGTTGGGCAATCGCGAGCCGTTCCGAGTGGAGCAGGACCTCGCGGCGGCGCGTGAGTTGCTTGCCCAAGCAGGCTACCCCGAGGGGCGCGGGGTCGGGGAGGTGGTGCTGAGCACTACCTCGGATTACGTCGACATGTGCGCGGCCTTTCAGCACGATTGGGCGGCCCTCGGGCTGGACGTGAGAATCGACGTCGTGCCGGCCTCGGTCCACCGGGAACGGGTGGCGCAAGGCGAGGCCGCGATGTTTTACAAATCGTGGTTGGCGGACCACGCGGACGCTGAAAATTTTCTGGGGTTGTTCGTCAAAGCCAACTTCGCCCCCAACGGCCCCAACTACACCCATTACGCCAACCCCGCGTTCGAACAAGGGTATGCTGAAGCGCTGGGGACGGCCTCCAGCGAGCACGTCCGCCGCAGGAAATACGCGGCGCTTGACAGCCTCGTTCACCGGGACATGCCGGTGATTCCGTTGTTTCACGACCGCGTCACCCACATTTTGTCCGACCGGGTTGGAGGCTGGCAAATTCACCCGGTGAACCGGCTTGATTTGCGGCGGGTGAAGAAAGCGCAGCACGAATAAGCCTTCGTCGGTTGTGAAGAAATTCCTCCAAAGCGGGGGAGGCTCTTCCTGTATCTTGGCGTCGCCGCGCGCAACGAACACGCCATGCTCAAGATTGACAGCCACACCCACATTTTGCCTCGTGTCATGCCCAAGTGGTCGGAGAAATTCGGCTACGGGGGGTTCATCCACCTCGAAGTAAGTCGCCCCGGTTTCGCCAACATGATGCGCGACGACGCTTTCTTCCGGGAAATCGCTTCGAACTGCTGGGACGCGGAGGAACGCATTGAGGAGTACGGCAAAGCCGGTGTTCAGGTCCAAGTGGTCAGCACCATCCCTGTGATGTTTTCGTATTGGGCCAAACCTTTGGACGCCGCCGACCTCGCACGCTTCCTCAACGAAGACATTGCCCGAATTGCCGGCGACCACCCCAAGCATTACGTCGGCCTTTGTTCGGTTCCCATGCAAGATCCCGACCTGGCCATTCAAGTGCTGGAAGAGGCGGCGGCCCTTGGACATCGTGGCGTCCAAATCGGCTCGAACGTCAACGGCCTCAACCTCGGCGACCCGCGCTTCTTCCCGTTCTACGAGGCGTGCGAGCGGCTCGGCATGGCGCTGTTCATTCATCCGTGGGACATGATGGGGAAGTCGGACATGGAGCGGTACTGGCTTCCTTGGCTTGTGGGCATGCCCGCCGAGACGAGCCGCGCCGCCTGCTCGATGATTTTTGCCGGTGTTCTCGACAAGTACCCTCGCCTTCGTGTGATGTTCTCGCACGCAGGCGGGTCCTTCTTGCCCACGCTCGGGCGAATCAAACATGGCCACGCGTGCCGCCCGGACCTCGTGGCGGTCGACAACCCGGCGTCTCCCGACACGTACCTCGGCAAGTTCTGGGTCGACAGCATCACCCACGACGAGAGGTTGCTGAAGTTCATCCTCGAGATGCAAGGGGCCGCCCGAATCTGCATGGGTACAGACTATCCGTTCCCGCTGGGCGATTTGGAGTTTGGACAATTCATGGAAAAAATGGGACTCTCGGAAGAAGATCGCATGCAACTTTTTGCCGGGGCAACGTTGTCTTGGTTGGGAATGGAGGCTTCTGATTTCGAGTGAGCCTCCCGAGGTGGAGACATGGATCAAGAGCTCAAAGACCTGTTGGAGCGCTGCAAAGCGGAGGAGAGGAGTGCCCAAACCGCGCTCTACCGCCGCTTCGCGTCCAAGGTTTTTGCCACGGCCTTGCGCTACACCGACAGCCGAGACGAAGCGGCCGACATCGCGCAGGAGAGTTGGGTGAAGGTCTTCCGACACCTCTCCAAATTCACGGAATTCAACAGCTTTGAAGGGTGGGTCAGGCGAATCACCGTCAACACGGCCATCACCCATTACCGGCGGAACCTCAAGCACCGTTACCACGAAGACGTGACGGAGACGTTGGCGACGCCTCTTGATTTGGCCTCTTCCAAGCAGGCGGATTTCACGATGGAAGAAATCCAAACCGCCATGTCCGCCCTCCCCAAAGGCTACCGCACGGTGGTTCAGCTGTACCTCGTCGACGGGTACTCGCACAAGGAAATTGCCGAGATGCTGGAGGTGGACATCAACACCTCCAAGAGCCAGCTTTCTCGGGGCAGAAAACAACTTCAATCGTTTCTGGCGGCAATGTCGCGCCGGGCCAAGCCCAACGCCAGCGGCGATTCCCTTCACCTGCCAACTTCGGAACGGCCATGAAAAAGTTCGCAAATCAAGCAACCATTTGCGACGGACTTCGTTTTCAGGACAAGTGCGACGCACCCCACATTGAACACCGACCTCAACAGCAATGAACTTCGACCGAAACAACCAGCCTCCGCTGGAGCCCCAAGAGGCCCCTTGGAACGACGTGGAAATCCACGTTCGGGAGACGCTGCTTCAAGCTGAAGCGGTTCCGCCGGCGGGGTTGGAAGCCGGGGTGTTTGCTTCGTTGGACGAGGCGGCACAGGGGACTGAGACTGAAGGAGGGTCGGCTTGGAAGCCGTGGGCCTTGGGCGCGGGTTTGGTGGGCGCAGCCGCGTTGACGTTGATCACCTGGGACCAGGCGCGCCCGGAAGCAGCTGTGCCAGCAGTGCAGCCCAAGCAGCCGCAACCGGCCTTGGTCGAGCAACCTGCACAACAAAGTGCCGCTGCGGAGGTGAGGATTGACATGTCTGCAGAGGATTCACCGGCGCCGGCCACAGAGGAAACGGCCAAGGAGCAAGAGAATCCCTTGGATGCGGTTGCCCAACCCATGGAACGCATGGAAGTCCTTGGTGAGCGGGGAGTCCAAGGCCTTGAAGGCACTCAGATTTCGCCCGAATTGAAGTTGCAACAAGGGGAGTCGGCTCCCATTTTGGAGCGTCGTCCCGCGACCTTGGAGGTCAAGCAGTAACTTCCGGCCTCCATGGCGAGGTGGAGGAATCCCATACGTTTTCTCATTGCGTGGCTGACCCTGTCTGCGGGCACGGCCTCGGTGATTTTTGCCCGACCTGCCGAACGAGATTCTGTGGTGGTCGACGGAAATCGCATCCAGTACCTCGCCGAAGTCGAGGTGGACACTGCCACGCAGCAAGCCGCGTTTTTTGGTGAAGATTGGTGGTTGGGGTTGGGGTGGGATGTTGCGGTGGGTGCTCCGACAAGTCCGCAGGCGATTCTTACCTCGCATCTTTCTGCCAACCGGCCGTTGATTTACTTGGAGCATCAGCGCGATTTGGGTTCAGGCAAGGGGAGGGTGGGCGCTCTGTTGGCGTACTCGCAACCTTGGGCGTTTTCTGCGTTGCAAGTGTCGGAGGACGCCAAAGGCTGGATCAGGCTGGAAGGTTCCCGTTCTTCAATCCCGCTGCAGCAGGTTGTGCTCACGCCCGACAGTTTGGCGTTCGAACGTGACACCCTCATGGCCCCACTTGCGCCGAGCCACGCCATTCGACTTGGCGTCATGTGGGAAGGACAGCCACGCGGAGGCTGGTGGCCACGGGCTTCAGTTTCAATTGAGGTGCTGCGTCCCCGTGTTTGGGAGCTTTTTGAACCCGGGGATCCAGCGGATTGGCCTTCCGTGACCGCAACGGATACGTTTCAAGAGAAGCAAGGATGGGCCAACCGGGCTCGTTTCGAAGTTGGAGGAGCGATGGATTTGGGTGATTCGGCGCCGCAGCGAAGAGCAGCAAGCCAGTTCCGTGCAAGCCTGTATTGGGTCCCGGG
>JBDQOS010000185.1:0-3274 GCA_040261075.1 Flavobacteriales bacterium | reverse complement strand
GTGGATCTCACAAGGCCAAAGCCTGCACCGCGGGCTCGGCGCCTAGTCTCCCGACCCGGGCCTTACCCGACTGGGGCCAGTTGCACGTTCAGGCCGTCGAGGTCGTCCGCCAAGTGGATTTGGCATCCCAAGCGGCTCTCCCCCGTAACGTTGAATGCCTCGTCGAGCATGTCCTCCTCGTCGTCCGACTTCTCCGGCAAGTCGTGGTCGCTCTTGACGTACATGTGGCAGGACGCGCACATGGCCATGCCTCCACACGTGCCTTCCACAGGCAATTCGGCGCTCTTGCAGAGCTCCATCATGTTCATCCCCATGTCGGTGGGCGCGTCCAACTCGTGGGCCTCACCCTCGCGGTCAATGACCGTGACTTTGATCATGCTCATGCGGCGAAGGTAGGTCCAATCAGAATCCGCTCACTCCGTTCACCGTGGTGTACTTGAGCACCAGGTTTTTGTCCGGGTAGATGCGCTTAAACGCGCTTTGAACCATCAGTGTGGCTTCGTGGAATCCGCACAAAATCAACTTGAGCTTTCCGGGGTACGTGTTGATGTCGCCAATGGCATAGATGCCGGGCACGTTGGTGCTGTAGTCGAACGTGTCGACCTCCACCGCGTTCTTGCTGATGTTGAGGTTCCAGTCGGCAATCGGCCCAAGCTTGGGGCTCAACCCAAACAACGGCACCCAGTGATCCGTCTCCAACGTCATCTCCCCTTGTTGGCTGTGGTTGACCGTCAAGCGCTCGAGCGAGTCGCCGCCGTCCACGCCAACCACTTCGGCGTTGGTGAGGAGCTTGATCTTGCCTTCGCCGGCAAGGTCCATGACTTTTTGGACGCTGTCGAGGTGACCGCGGAAGCCCTCGCGGCGGTGCACCAAGGTCACTTCGCTCGCCACACCGTCCGCAAGGAAGATGGTCCAGTCGAGGGCGCTGTCGCCGCCGCCGCTGATCACCACTTTCTTGTCGCGGTAAAACTCCGGGTCCTTGATGATGTACTCGACACCCTTGTCCTCGAAGGTGGCGAGGTTTTCAATGGGCGGTTTGCGAGGCTCAAAACATCCGAGTCCGCCCGCAATGGCAATGATGGGGGCGCGGTGCTTCGTGCCGCGGTTGGTCGTCAAAATGAACTGATCTTCGTCGTCCTTTTCAATGGTCTCCGCGCGCTCGCCTAAGGTGAACCCGGGTTTGAAAGGCTCTGCCTGTTCCATGAGACGGTCCACGAGCTCGCCCGCCAAAATCGAGGGGTAGGCGGGAATGTCGTAGATGGGCTTTTTAGGGTAGATCTCCGAGCACTGACCACCCGCCTGCGGCAGAGCGTCAATCAGGTGGCAACGGAGTTTCAAAAGACCGGCTTCAAACACGGTGAACAAACCGCAGGGACCGGCTCCGATGATCAGGATGTCTGTTTGGATCATGATGGGCGCAAAAGTACTCACGCAACAACGCACGTGGCACGGTGTTCAATCATATTATCCCATTAAAATAGTAGGATTTTTTGACAGCGGCAAGCCCCAACCTCAGAAAAGGTTGACGGCCTCAATGGCTGTGACCTCGGGAGCCGCCTTTTTGAGGGCCGACTCCACCCCGCCTTTGAGGGTCATGTGAATCATGGAGCAATCCGCGCACGCGCCCAACAACTCAATGCGCACCACCAAATCTGGCGTGATTTCCACCAGTCGAATGTCCCCGCCGTCCGCCTCGAGGTACGGGCGAAGCTCGTCCAAGGTGGATTCAATGCGTTGTTGGAGATCCGGCGCGGCCATGGGTCAAACGTCTTTTCCGAGTTGCTTCAGCAAGTTAGCGACGACGGCGCGAAACGCAGCCGCGGCCTCGCCGCTGGTTTGCATGACGGCCGGGCGACCGGCGTCCCCGGCTTCGCGGATGGTTTGGAGGAGCGGGAGCTCGCCGAGGAACGGAGCTTCGAGGCTCTCGGCGAGGCGCTTCACGCCGTCCCGACCAAAGATGTGGTACCGCTTGTCTGGCGCGTCGGGAGGCACGAAGTACGCCATGTTTTCGACGAGGCCAAGGACCGGAACTTTCAATTCGTCAAGGCGGAACATGCCCACCCCCTTCCGGGCGTCGGCCAAAGCGACGTCCTGCGGCGTGCTGACAATCACGGCGCCGGACAAGGGGATTTGCTGGACGAGCGACAAATGGATGTCGCCCGTGCCAGGAGGCAGGTCGACGATCATGAAGTCGAGCGCGCCCCATTCGGCGTCGGTGAACAGTTGATTGAGCGCACGGCTCGCCATCGGGCCACGCCAAACAATGGCCTGGTCGGGGTCGGCGAAAAAGCCGATGGAAAGCACCTTGACGCCGTATTGTTCGATGGGCTCAATTTTGGTTTTGCCGTCGACCTCCACGGGTTGAGGCTTTTCGCCGGCCACGTCGAACATGGTCGGCACGCTCGGGCCGTGAATGTCGGCGTCGACGAGCCCCACCTTGTAGCCAAGTTGGGCGAGTGCGACGGCGAGGTTGGACGACACCGTGCTTTTGCCGACACCGCCCTTGCCGGAAGCCACCGCGATGACGTGCTCCACACCCGGGAGGACCTTGCGGGTTTCGAGCGTGCGCTCTTCTTTTTTGAGGGGCGTGACGTCCACGGTGCACGACACGGGCTTGCCAAACGCGCGCTCAAGCGCGAATTCAACGGCCTCCTGCATACGCTTTCGGGCGTGCATCGCCGGGTTGCTGGACTTCACCGACACCGACAAGCCCTCGCCGTTTTCGCCAGCCTCGCCGGCCAGTTCGACCAATTCGAGGGAGACGATGTCCTTGCCCAATTCAGGCTCCACCACGCCTCGCAAGGCGTCCATTACCACGTCGTGTGTCCAGTTGCTCATCGGGTCAAAGTTCGCGCATGGGGTCCCAAAACACACGCTCCAAGTCCACCACTGTGTCGTTTTCAATCCTCACTCCTTCCGCCTCGAGTTGGGCGGCCATGGGACGGTCAGTCGGGAAGTGGATGGCGCCAGACAAGAGGCCGAGCCGGTTCACCACGCGATGGGCAGGCACGGGCGGCTCGGCCCCGAAGCTTTTGTTCAGCACCCACCCCACCCGGCGGCTTGCCCGAGCCGAACCCAGAACTTTGGCGATGGCGCCGTACGACGTGACCCGACCGGGCGGAATCGCCCGCACCACGTCGTGCACGTCTTGCTCAAACGACCGGTCGTCGTGGACGTCCTTCACAACGCGGGAGGCTTGATCTCGAGGAAGTGGATGTTCTTCCCTTCCTCCAGCCAGCGCTGCTCGTAGTAGGTCTTGATCTCCAGCGCCTCG
>JBDQOS010000184.1:0-7032 GCA_040261075.1 Flavobacteriales bacterium | reverse complement strand
TCCACAGCCTGCACCGCATCTCCAAATACAGCAGCAAGGAGGGCACGCAGCCCAAGATCAACAAGCTCGGGACCAATACGTGGGCCAAGACCAAGCAAAAGACCAAGGGCCGCGTCAAGCAGATCGCCTACGACCTCCTGCAGCTCTACGCCAAGCGGAAATCCGCTCCGGGCCACGCCTACCCCGAGGACGGGGACCTGCAGCACGCCTTGGAGGCGAGCTTCATGTACGAGGACACCCCTGACCAAAACGCCGCCACCCAAGCCGTGCGCGAAGACATGCTCAAGTCCACACCCATGGACCGACTGGTCTGCGGAGACGTGGGTTTCGGGAAGACGGAGATCGCGATTCGGGCGGCCTTTCGGGCGGCCTGCGACGGCAAACAGGTGGCCGTGCTCGTGCCGACGACCATCCTGTCGATGCAGCACTACAAGAGCTTCACGCGACGTCTGCGCGACTTCCCTGTCACCGTAGAATACATCAACCGCTTCAAGACCGGCAAAGCCTTGACCGAGACGCTGAAACGCGTGGAGGCCGGCGAAGTGGACATCCTCGTCGGAACGCACGCGCTGGTCGGAAAGCGCGTGAAGTTCAAGGATTTGGGGTTGTTGGTGATCGACGAGGAGCAGAAGTTTGGGGTGGGTGTCAAGGACAAACTCAAGACGCTCAAGGCCAACGTCGACACCCTGACCCTCACCGCGACGCCGATTCCGCGAACGCTGCAATTCTCCCTGATGGGCGCGCGCGACCTGAGCATCATCCGCACTCCGCCGCCCAACCGGCACCCGGTCGACACCGTCATCACGGGCTTCAACGAGGAGGTCATCCGGGACGCCGTCACCTACGAACTCAGCCGCGGTGGGCAGACCTACTTCGTGCACAACCGGGTCGGCAACATCCAAGAAGTGGCGGGCATGATCCAGCGCCTCGTCCCCGACGCGCGCGTGGGCATCGGCCACGGCCAAATGGAAGGCAAAGACCTCGAAGACGTGATGGCCCGGTTCATCGACGGCGCATTCGACGTGTTGGTGGCGACCACCATCATCGAAAGCGGGATCGACATCTCGAACGCCAACACGATGCTGATCAACGAGGCGCACAAGTTTGGGCTCAGCGACCTTCACCAATTGCGGGGACGGGTCGGGCGCTCCAACCGCAAGGCCTTCTGCTACCTCATGGCACCTCCCCTGAGCGCCCTCCCGGCGGAATCGCGCAAACGACTTCAGGCCCTCGAACAATTCTCGGACCTCGGCTCCGGGATGCAAATCGCCATGCGCGACCTTGACATCCGCGGCGCGGGAGACCTCCTCGGTGCGGAACAGAGCGGGTTCATCAACGACCTGGGCTTCGACATGTACCAACGCATCTTGGCCGAGGCGGTGAAGGAATTGAAGGAAGAACAGTTCAAAGATCTCATGGAAGCCGAGCAAGCCGAGACCGGCAAGTACGTCGAAGAGACGGTGCTGGAAACCGACCTGAGCTTGCTCATCCCCGACCACTACGTCAGCGACATCCCCGAGCGGATTTCACTGTACCGCGAGCTTGACAACCTGAACAACGCCTCCGACTTGCAGGGCTTCCGAAACCGCCTCGAAGACCGGTTTGGGCCCCTTCCTGACGAAACCGAAGAACTGCTCGGCACCATCCGCCTCCGCTGGGTGGCTCAGCTGCTCGGCATGGAAAAGCTCGTGCTCAAGAGCGGGAAGCTCATCGCGGCGTTTGTGTCCGACGAGGACAGCGCTTACTACCAAGGCGCCACGTTTGCGCGCGTGCTCGACTACTTGAAGAACCACGCCAAAGACGCCAGCATGTACCAGCGGAACGGGGGATTGCGCCTGAAAATTGACAAGGTGGAGACGGTGCTGCAAGCCCTCGCCATTTTCGAGGACATCGCCGGCATGACCGCCGACCAGGCCGCGGAGCTTACCAGCGCCAAAGCAAAGCCAGCCCTCCCGGGCGAGCCATCGGCAGGGAATTGACTTCTTCCCCCACGAAGCGCGACGACAACCGGTCGCGAACCACGCCCATGCCCACGTGGGCACGAATCGCCAAATGCGTTCCCACCGCCCATTGCGCTCCCGCAATCAAGCGAGCTTCTTCTCGCGTTTGGGTGAGCACGTTGGACGTGGCACTTCCGTTGGGTGCGATGTCCGAGGCAGCGCGCTGAATTCGGTAGCTCTCTCGCGTCAGGTCCGCCCCCAAAAACCACGCTGCGCCGAGTTTGTGATCCTGGGCAGGGTACACCAACGAACCCACTGACACCAAGGAACCGCTGAGCACATCTCCCTTGAGGCCTTTCCAACACGCTTGGTTTCCGGAAGGGGTCCCAACGTACGTTCCCGCCGAAACTTGCCACAACCACTCCGCGGATTGCGCGTGCTCTACGTGAACCACCGCATGTCCTCCAAGGGCACGAGAAGCATCCACACCCACGCCCCAGCCCTTGGAAAGAGGGCCTTGCGCGGAAGCCGCCGAACCTCCCAAAAGGAGCAGGCTGGCGAGCCATGTGCGAAGATGTGAAGTGGCGCTCATGTTAAGCTAATGTAAACAAAACGTTACGTAGATGCAACACCTACTCTCTACGTTCTTCACAACCAAAAGGTTACAACCGCCGTTTTTCGCGCAACAACCGCCTTCCTACCTTCGCGATTGTCCCCCTCGAACTCCGCCGATGTCTTCCCCGCACTCTCTCCCGTTTGACCACCCTGAAGCGTTTCTCGAAGGCCAAGTGATGGTGGTTGACAAACCCCTGACTTGGACGTCGTTCGACGTGGTCAACAAAGTGCGCTACGCCCTGCGCGGGTTTACGGGCGTCAAGAAAATCAAAGTGGGACATGCCGGAACCCTGGACCCACTGGCCACGGGAGTTTTGGTGGTGTGCTGCGGCCGGGCGACCAAAACCATAGACGCCCTTCAAGCGCAAGAGAAAGTCTACACGGCGACCGTTCGGCTCGGGGCGCACACCCCTTCCTTAGACGCGGAAACGGCTGTCGATCGCTGGGCCGAAGACCCCGAGCGCGTGCTCGGCCTCACCGCCGAGCAGGTCGGCCAAGCCGCCGACGCCTTGACCGGCACGCTCGAGCAGCGGCCCCCGATCTTCAGCGCCAAGAAAGTGGATGGCGTGAAGGCCTACGACGCGGCACGGAAGGGCGCGGACATCCAGCTCCGAACCTCGACCGTCACCGTTTCGGAGTTCCGCATCGACGGCCTGACCCCCGCCGAGGTCGACGGCCACCCCGTACTCGACGTCGACGTGACCATCCGGTGCAGCAAGGGCACGTACATCCGATCCCTGGCCCGCGACCTCGGCGACGCCCTCGGGGTTGGGGGCACCTTGACGGCACTGTGCCGCGTCTCGAGCGGCGACTTCCACGTCGACCACGCCTGGACTGTCGAAGACCTCGTCGCTCGGTTGAACGACCGCGCCCCAAACGCCTGAACTCGTGCGGCTTTCGTGCCGTCAGGGCTTGACTTGAATGGTGTTTTGGGCTATTTTCGCGCGCCCTCGAAGGAAGCTCCTTTGAAGGGCCTTTGAACCGCTCACATCCCAACCCCTGCAGACATGGCGATGCAACGCATGAAGCTCTCTCAATTTCGGTACGACGTGCCGAAAGAACTCGTAGCTCAGTACCCCCTCGACAACCGCGACGACAGCCGGTTGATGATCATTCACCGAGACACGGGCAAGTTTGAGCACCGCATGTTCAAGGACGTCGTGGACATCTTTGACGAAGGCGACGTGTTCGTGGCCAACAACACCAAGGTGTTTCCCGCCAAGATGTACGGCAACAAGGAAAAGACTGGCGCCGTCATCGAAGTGTTTTTGCTTCGTGAACTGAACCGCGAGAGCCTGCTTTGGGACGTGCTTGTGGACCCTGCGCGGAAGATTCGAATTGGCAACAAGCTCTACTTCGGCGAGAACGACGAGCTCGTGGCCGAGGTCATCGACAACACGACGTCACGCGGCCGGACTTTGCGCTTCCTGTTCAACGGAACGCACGAGGAGTTCATGCAAACCGTCCACCAGCTCGGCCAAACCCCACTCCCACGCTACATGACCCGCGACGCCGAGCCCGAGGACCGCGACCGTTTCCAAACGATTTACGCGTCGGAGGAAGGAGCCGTGGCCGTGCCCACCGCCGGCTTGCACTTTTCCAAGAACTTGCTGAAGCGCTTGGAGATCAAGGGGATTGACATGGCGTTCTTGACCTTGCACATCGGTTTGGGCACCTTCCGCGAAGTCGAGGTGGAAGACCTGAGCAAGCACAAGGTGGACAGCGAAGAGTTGACCATCAACGAAGAATGCGCCAGCATCGTCAACCGCGGAATCGAAGGCGGCAAGCGCGTGGTGGCGGTAGGCACAACGGCGCTTCGAGGCTTGGAAACGTCCGTGAGCACAACCAACACGTTGAAGCAATTTAAGGGGTGGACGAACAAATTCATCTACCCCAAGTTTGATTTCCAAATCGCCGACGCGTTGATCACCAACTTCCACACGCCGCAGAGCACGCTTCTGATGACCACCTCGGCGTTCGCAGGACACGAATTGACCATGGAAGCTTACCACGAGGCCATCAAAGAGAAGTACCGCTTCTTCGCATACGGCGATGCCCTGCTGGTTCTGTAACTTCATTCCAACGCAACACCCATTCTCATGAAATCAATTCTTCTCTCCGTTGTGGCCACGGTGGCTTTGGCTGCCAGCCCAATCTTCGGCCAAGAACTCGCCATCGGCGAAACGGCCCCCATGTCCACCGCTCCGATGTTGGGTGTGGACGGCACCAACCACACGCTCTCAAACTTGGCTGAAGACAACGGCTTGCTCGTCATCTTCTCGTGCAACACCTGCCCCTTTGTGGTGGGCAACGGCACCAAAACAGAAGGCTGGGAAGGGCGCTACAACGGCCTCGCTGAACTCGCCGAGTCGCTGAACATCGGCATGGTTCTCGTGAATTCGAACGAAGCGAAGCGCGAAGGCGACGACAGCTTCACCGAGATGAAGAACCACGCCCGCGACGCGGAATACACCATGCCTTACGTGGTGGACGAAGGTTCCAAGCTCGCCAACGCCTGCGGCGCGCGCACCACGCCTCACGTCTACCTCTTTAACAGCAACCTCGAGTTGGCGTACCGCGGTTCCATTGACGACAACGTCAACCGATCCGAAGAAGTCACCGAGCGCTACCTCGAAGTGGCCATGACGCGGCTGGCCGAGGGCAAAAAGATCAAGACCACAGAGACCAAAGCTGTGGGCTGCTCGATCAAGCGCGTGGCGAAGTAAGTTTCGCGACGCACCACATGAAAAAAGCGAAGGCTCCTCGGAGTGCTTCGCTTTTTTGATGGGTTCAGTTTCGGCAGGATATGCTGACCGGAACTTCGCTGACGCTGGAGGTCAAAGCGGGATGTTGCTGTGCTTCTTGCGCGGCGGCTTGATGGCCTTGTTTTCGAGCATTTGGAACGCGTCAAGCAGCTTGGCGCGGGTGTCGCGTGGGTGAATCACTTCGTCCACGTAGCCGCGGCTGGCGGCGTTGTACGGGTGAGCGAAAAGCTCGGCGTACTCGGCTTCCTTTTCAGCGAGTTTGGCTGCGGGGTTGTCTGCCGCGGCAATCTCCTTGCGGAAGATGATCTCCGCTGCGCCCTTGGCGCCCATGACCGCGATTTCCGCAGTGGGCCAAGCAAGGACGAGGTCGGCGCCGATGTGGCGTGAGTTCATCACGTCGTACGCGCCGCCGTACGCCTTGCGGGTGATGACCGTGATGCGCGGCACCGTGGCTTCGCTGAACGCATAGAGGAGCTTGGCGCCGTTGGTGATGATGCCGTTCCATTCCTGGTCGGTGCCGGGCAAGAATCCGGGCACGTCTTCGAGGACGACGAGCGGGACGTTGAACGCGTCGCAGGTACGCACAAAGCGGGCCGCCTTGACCGAGGCGTCGTTGTCGAGCACGCCCGCGAGGAAGGCCGGTTGGTTCGCGACGACGCCGACGCTTCGGCCCCCGAGACGTCCGAAACCGACCACGATGTTCTCCGCGTAGTCCGGCTGAACTTCCAGGAAGGAGTCGGCGTCGAGAATCTCGGTCACCGCATCCCGGATGTCGTAAGGTTGCTGGGCGCTTTCCGGCACGAGGCTGTCAAGCTTGGGACGGCTCTCGTCGCTGGCCTTGTAGGCGAGGCGGGCGGGATCTTCCTCGCAGTTTTGGGGCAAGAAAGACAGGACCTTCTTGGCTTGCTCAATGACGAGAGCCTCGTTGGCCGCTGTGAAGTGGGTGACCCCGGACTTGCTCGCGTGGGTGCTTGCGCCCCCGAGCTCCTCGGACGTCACCTCCTCGTGAGTCACCGTCTTGACGACGTTGGGGCCGGTCACGAACATGTACGAAGTTCCCTCCGCCATGAAGATGAAGTCGGTGAGGGCGGGTGAATACACCGCGCCTCCCGCGCACGGGCCAAGGATGAGGGACAGCTGAGGGACGACGCCGCTGGCCTTCACGTTTCGGTGAAAGATGTCCGCATACCCCCCGAGGCTGACCACCCCCTCTTGGATGCGCGCACCCCCGCTGTCGTTGAGTCCAATGACCGGCGCCCCGTTCTGGAGCGCCATGTCCATGATTTTGCAGATTTTTTGGGCGTGCGCCTCGGCAAGCGATCCCCCAAGAACCGTGAAGTCCTGCGAGAAGACGTAGACGAGGCGGCCGTTGACCTTGCCGTATCCCGTGACGACGCCGTCGCCGAGGAATATCTGCTTGTCCAGCCCAAAATTCGTCGACCGGAGCGTCACCAACTGCCCCATCTCCTGGAATGTGCCAGGGTCGAGCAGGAGCTGAAGACGCTCGCGGGCCGTCAACTTGCCCTTGCCGTGTTGTGCTTCAATCCGCGCTTCTCCGCCCCCTTTGAGGGCCTCCGCGCGCATCGCTTCCAGACGTTCCGTGGGATGCTGCATGACGCGAATCTACGCAGGATGCGCCCGCTTACTTGACGTTTTTACGGACCAAATCCCAAGGATTCATCTCCAACAAATTCAGGGAAAAGCGCCAACGG
>JBDQOS010000183.1:0-13885 GCA_040261075.1 Flavobacteriales bacterium | reverse complement strand
GCCATGTCGCGATCGTTGGCGAGTCGGGGGATTTTGTTTTGGCCTCCGAGCTTGCCTCGTCTGCGCATCGCCTCGGTGAACCGGTCCGCCGGCACCGGAGTGACCACCGCGGGCCGCAGCACGGCGCCTTGAATCAAGTCCTTGTAGTAAGGATTCCGCGACTGAAGCGCCTTGTCGAGCGTCGCCGCAAAGGCCCCGAGGTCCGTTGGCTGCGTCTCGAACGACACCACCCATTCGTGGTACGGCAACCCTTCGGCGGGCGTCACCTGCGGCGCCACGTGAAACTCGGTGATCACGCCCCCGTGGGCGACCACCGCTTCTTGCGCCGCGCCCTCCACCTCTTCGGCGATGACGTGCTCGCCAAAAGCCGAGGTAAAGTGCTTGATTCGGCCGGTCACCGCCACGCGAGGGGGGTCGAGAGACACAAACTTCACCGTGTCGCCAATGTCGTACCCCCACAGTCCGGCATTCGTGCTCAGCACCACCGCGTACTGCACGCCGACCTCCACCTCTCCGACGGTGAGGCGCGGTGGGTTCTCTTCGAAGTAGCGGTCGGCGGGAATGAATTCGAAGTAGATGCCGTCCGCGACATTCAACAACATGCCGTCCACTTCGGGCGCGTCCTGGTAGGCCAAGAACCCCTCTGACGCCGGGTACAATTCCACCCGTGCGATGTCGAACCCCAGCAACTGACGGAACCGCTCGGCGTACGGCCCAAACGCCACCCCGCCATGCACAAACAAGCTCAGGTTGGGAAACACCTCCCGCACGGTCGCCTTCCCCGTGTGCTCGAGCAGGCGCTCGAAGTACATCTGCACCCAGGACGGAATGCCACTGACGAGCCGAAGATCCTCCGTGCACGTCTCGCGCACCACTGCGTCCACCTTGGTTTCCCAATCGTCGATGCAATTGGTCTCCCACGAAGGAAGGCGGTTTGCCTGCAAGTAGGACGGCACGTGGTGCGCCACAATCCCACTCAACCGTCCCAAATGCACACCCCCGGGCGTCTTCGCCAATTCGGGACTGCCCTGCAAGAAGATCAGTTTGCCGTCCACAAACGACGCGTCTCCCGTGCCTGCAATGTGCCCCAACAGCGCGTTGCGCGCGCTTCCAATGTGGTTGGGCATGCTGTCCGAAGTCAAGGGGATGTACTTCGCTCCCGAGGTCGTGCCGCTGGTCTTGCAGAAATACAGGGGCCGCCCAGGCCAAAGGACGTCCGCCTCTCCCTTCACCGCACGGTCCACGTACCCCTTCAACCCCTCGTAGTCCCGAACCGGCACGCGCTCCTGAAACTCCGCAGCCGTCAAGCCCGCACGCAAGTCGTGATCCCGTCCAAACGCCGTTTTTTCCGCCCCTGCAAGCAGGGACCTCAACACCGCCGCCTGCGCCTCCGCCGGACGGGCCACGCTCCGGCGCAACCGGCGCATCGCCCATCGGGCCACTGGCAAACTCAAAGCGGCTTTCCAACCCATGGCGCGAAAATATGCGCGAAACAAAAAGGCACCACCCCACGGGGCGGTGCCTTTTCCAATTCGATTCCGAAGCTTACTTGACCGTCAACTTCTTGGTCGTACGCAAGCCGTCTGCACGAAGCGTGTAAGTGTACAACCCGCTGGCCCAACCGTCGAGGTTGAGGTCCCACGTGTGCAAGCCTGCACCCAAGGTGCCCATGTCGTTCGTGGTCACGAGGCGACCCATGCCGTCACGGACTTCCAAGACCACGTCGCGGCTCTGAGCGAGCTCGAAACGGATGGTCGTGGTTCCCGCAGCAGGGTTGGGCATGTTCTGCTCGAGGCGAATGCCGCTGTTCTGGGCGAGAAGCTCCACAGCCTCCCGCTCGCTGGTGATCAAGCGAACCGCAGGGGTGGACGTTTGGCTTGTGAACCACACGAAGTCTCCGCTGCCTGCTTGAGAGAAGCGGCCGGTGCTGTTGTCGGTGTCGCTGTTGAGTTGTGCAAGAACCGTCAATTCGGTGGGGCTCTCGTATTCACTCATGACCGCCGCGAAATAGTAGTTCGTGTTGGTTGCGTCAAGCACCCCCAATTCAATGGGGTCGTCAAATTCGAGGTAGATCTCAATGTCCGAGGTGCCTTCGGAGTTGGCCCAATCGGGGTCAAACACCCAGTACGCGGCGTCGAAGGGGCTGTCCGTGATCGTGGCCGTGCCGTCCAAGGTGTACAGGCGCGTTTCAAATTCGAGGTCGTCTTGTCCTCCTGCGATGTCAAGTCCGCAGTTGGGACCAAACTTCACCGCCACCCCGTAGGCCATGGAGCCCGGGTTGGGGCAGTGGTAGAACGAACCGTACCCCGTCGGATCAAAGAAATCGGCAATGTCGTCGCTCTCGCGAGGGCGGAGCTCGCCGTCCAGGCTGCTTTCGTCGTCGTGGCCGTACTCGTCGTCCGTGTACAATACGTCCTTGGCCAACACGTTGTTCAACGGCGAGGCGTCTTCTTGTTCCGCCGTCATCGTGATGCGCAGGCTGTACGTCATGGTTTGGCTTGGCTCCCAGCCCGTCTGCACGTACAACGTGTCTTGGGCATTTGCCGGGCACGTTGGCGCATTCGCGAAGGTGAACACCGTGTCGATGACCTCCGTGGTGGTGCTGAGAATTCCGCCAGCGCCGTCGAGCACTTCCACAAGCACTTCCACGTTGGTCTGGTTCTCGGTTCCCACGTTGCGGTACATCACGCCGGCAATCATGCCGCCGTCGCCTTCTGTGATGGCTTGCTCGAGGGGCGTCAAGCGGTATTCCCAAACACCGAAGACGTCTCCGTTCACAATCTGCGTGATTTCGATGTCGTTCATCACGTCGTTGGAAGAAACCGTCACGTCGTCGATGCCCCAGTAGTAGTGGCTGTAAGCCGTGCCTGTCTCAGGGGCCTGGCGGTAGGCGAAACGGAGGTTGACCGAATCTTGGTCCGCCGCCACGCAGCTCACGTCCACGCTGACCGGGAGGGGGTTCGCCGAGGCCGTGTTGGCCGATTCAATGAAGCTCCCGTGCGCGTCAAACGACGTCCATGTGGTGACACCGTCCACCGTCGTCCCAACTTCGAGGTACACCGGAGCGTACGGGTAGCAGCAGTAACGGAAGTACGACTCCCAATCGACAATCACCGACGCAATGCCCGTGAAGTCCATCGACGGGCTCGTCAAGGAACCGTCGGTGTCCCCGTAGCCGCTCGCAATGGGGGTGTTGTAAAAGTCGCAGTCGAAAATCATCCAACCGTCTGCCGCAGAAGTGGACTCCAACGCGCCGATTTGGGTGCTGAATTCCCCACCAGGGTGAGCAGAACCGGTTGGCGAACCGTCGGAGTATTGGCCTTGCCCTCCTGGAGCAACCCAAACCCAAAGGCTGTCGCCGCCGTTGTCGGCCGTCGTCCAAGCGCCGTTGCCGTTGGACCCGTCAAAGCCGTTGGAGAACGTTTCCTGGAACAGGATGGTTCCGCCACCACGCACGTTGTTCAGTGCTTCAAGGCCGATGATGCGAGACATCATGGCCTCCTCAGCCGAAGCCGCTTGAGGCATCATCGCTTGGTCGAATTCGGCAGGACGCTGAGCCAGCACCGCCGTCGTGCAAAGCGCAAGGCTTGCAAAGAGAGAGAATGTTTTCATGTTCAGGTGAATCAGTTTGGGCGGGAAATTACAGCGCAAGTCAGAAAAAGACATCATTCGAGCATGGAAAGCACCAAAAAGGGGAAGCCGAAGCTTCCCCTTTCTGTTCGCGCCAAACTGGAGGCGAGCGCGTTCGATGACGGTTACTTCACCATCAACTTCTGCGTCGTGCGCGCGTTGTTCACCGTCAAAATGGCGGTGTACGAACCTGCGCCAAGGGCAAAGGTCTCGAGCACGAAGCTGTTGTAGCCCGCAGGCTGCGTCCCGAGATCACGAACTTCCACGAGCTTTCCGGTGATGTCGCGCAACTCGAAGGTGACGTCAGACGTCTGGTCGAGGCGGAACTGGAAGCGCGTGTTGTCGTTGGCAGGGTTGGGGAACGCTGGGAACAACTCGAAGCCTTGCATGCTGGCCACCTCTTCCACGTTCACCGTGGTCGTTGCGGAAGGGTCAAGGTTCAAGCGCACCATGGGCACCTCGTTGCTGTAGTACCAGTCGTAGGCAGAACCGCTGCCGAAAGGACCGTACACAAAAGCAGTTTGGTCGTAGGTGTATTGCGCCTCGCCGATTTGGACGTTGGCACCTCCGTAGTGCTCAAACGCGGCACCCAACCAATCGCCGGCCGCGGCTTGGTACGGCTCCTCCAACGCGAGCGTGTACCACACGATGTCGCCGTCGCCGCTGTTGGTGTAGCCGGAAGCCATGTCCACCTCGGCAGAGCTGATCAACTCACCGCCGTACTGTTCGGTCAACGCAAGGTCGTCGAACATGTCCACGAGGAAGCCGCGGATGGGCGTTCCTTCCTCTGAACCGTCGAGGATGGCCACGTCGATGCCGTAAATGGTCACGTCGTTGACGATGTCGTACAACGGCATCGCGATGTAGTCGTCGGTGCCGTCACCCGGGAAGGCTGCCGTCACCACGCCGTTGTCGCGGCCGTACTGCAAGTCAGTCACTTCGAAGGACTGCGTGGCGCTGTTGTTGGCAGGGTTCTCATCCTCCGCGTCTGCCGAAAGCAAGTAGTTCAACGTCTGGGCGCCCAAGCCGTCAGGCTGGTAAGCGACGTACACCGTGTCGTTCGAGGCGTAGCCCAAGGTGTCGAGGGTGTTTGACGCGTAGGCCGTGCCGTTCACGTCGAGGTCGACCATGATGTTGGTTTGGTCTGCGTAACCCACGTTGTACACTTTCGCAGCAGCGGTCAAATCCGCAGGGATTTGCGACTGAGCCCACGCACCGTACTCGTAGAGTCCCGTGCCGAGGTAGTTGGAGTAGCTCAAGTAGTTGTCGATGCGCGTGTCGTTCTCAGGCGTGTCATAGACCTCGAGGTCGTCGATTTCCCACGAGTAGCCCCAAGTGCCGACCCAACGGAAGCGGATCCACACAGTGCTCTGGCCGCCTGCAGCTTCGGTGATGTCGAATTCGAGCAACGAAGGGTTGTCAGATTCGAAACCCGTCTCCGAATCGGGGAAGACGTTGTAGCGGCACTGAACCATTGTGCCGTCGTAGTCGACCATGCCTTCGTCCGCCCACGTCGTGGTGTACCCGTTGGTGAGGGTAGGCCAGGTCACGCCGTCACGGCTGACCTCGATGAAGCACTTTTCCGAGCCGTCAGAAGCGCCGTTGTCCCAGCAGCGGTAGCGGGTCTGCATCGCGATGCTCACGTAAGGGTGAGCGGAGCAGTCGATGGGCTCGGCGGTTTGGGCCCAGCAGTTTTCCACCCAAGTGGCAGAGTAGTTTGCATCTGCCCCAAAGAGATCCGAGTCCACCATCAAGAACCCGTTGTCGGCTGTGGCAGAGTTGATGGCCGGAGCGGCTGAACCGTCGCCCGTTCCACCGGCCCACTGGTTGTAAAAACCCGCAGGACCTTCTGTGCTGCAGAGGAAGTTGATGTCGATGCCCGTCCAGGGTTCACCGACTTCGGCCGAACCGTTGCCGAACGTGAAGTCCGCGCAGTTGGCGATGTCGTTGGTCCAGAAGACCTCACGGTCTGCGTTGGGTTGCACGGCCGTCACCTTGTGACGTGGAGCCATGTCTTCTTTCGCTGCAGCAGAAGGCTGGTTGAATTGTGCCTGCGCGCTGAAGCTGAGGAGGCCGCCAAGGGCCAAAATGTACAGTTGCTTCATAGAGAAGTGGTTTTGGATTCAGATTTGGAAGCGAAAATAGCGCATCACATGTGAAGTCGCGATTTCATGCCAAAGGGTTGCGAACAGCGCAACGTGGACGCGCTCAGGTGAGCACTTCTTCGAACGCGGAAAGCGGGGGGCAAGAGCACACCAAGTTGCGGTCTCCGTAAGCGTTGTCCACCCGTGCCACCGAGCACCAAAACTTTCGCTGACGCAGGTCGCTGACCGGGTACACCGCCTTCTCTCGCGAGTAGGGGTGCGTCCACTCTGTCGCGGTGGCTTCCTCCACCGTGTGGGGTGCCATTTTCAACACGTTGTCCGCGACGTCGGCTTCGCCGCGTTCGATTGCGGCGATTTCCTCGCGGATGCTCAACATGGCTTCGGCGAAGCGATCGAGCTCTTCCAAGCTCTCGCTTTCCGTCGGCTCGACCATGAGCGTTCCAGGCACCGGCCAAGAGACCGTTGGCGCGTGAAAGCCGTAATCGATGAGGCGCTTGGCGATGTCCATCACTTCGATGCCGACCGCTTTGAAGGCACGGCAATCCAGGATCATCTCGTGCGCGACCGTGCCGTTTTTAGCCTGGTACAACACCTCGTACGCTCCCTCGAGTCGGGCCTTGAGGTAGTTCGCGTTGAGAATGGCCACCTTGGTGCTTTGGGTGAGCCCCAATTGGCCGAGCATCTTGATGTAGGCGTAAGGGATTTGGGCAATGAGGGCGCTGCCAAACGGCGCCGCGCTGACCGCGTCGATGGCCGTGTCCGCTCCGACCGCAACCACGTCGTGCCCTGGCAAGAAGGGGACGAGGTGCTCCGCCACACCAATGGGCCCAACGCCTGGGCCGCCACCCCCGTGGGGGATGGCAAAGGTCTTGTGCAGGTTGAGGTGGCAAACGTCCGCGCCAATCATGCCGGGGCTGGTCAGTCCTACCTGAGCGTTCATGTTGGCGCCGTCCATGTAAACCTGCCCGCCGTGAGCGTGAATCAACTCTGTGACCTCGAGCACCGACGATTCGAACACCCCGTGCGTGGACGGGTACGTGATCATGAGTGCGCCGAGGTTGGCCCTGTGCTGCTCGGCCTTCGCGCGCAGGTCTTTCACGTCGATGTTGCCGTGCTTGTCGCACCCCACAACAACCACGCTCATCCCTGCCATCACCGCGCTCGCCGGGTTGGTCCCGTGCGCGCTGTTGGGAATGAGGCAGATGTTTCGATGTGACTCGCCGCGTGAGGCGTGGTACGCTCGAATGACCATCAACCCCGCAAATTCGCCTTGGGCCCCGCTGTTGGGCTGAAGCGAAACTCCTGCAAAACCTGTGATTTCAGCCAAGTCCGATTCGAGCTCAGCAAGCATGGCTCGAGTGCCCCGAGCTTGATCGGGGGGACAAAACGGATGGAGTTCGGCAAACTCCGGCCAGGTGATGGGGATGAGTTCTGTCGCGGCGTTCAGCTTCATCGTGCACGACCCAAGCGGAATCATGGCGTGGGTCAAACTCAAGTCTCGGTTCTCGAGCTGCTTGATGTAGCGCATCATCTCGGTCTCCGAGCGATAACGGTTGAAAACCGGGTGATGCAAGTAATCGGTTTCGCGGGCCAACGGACCAAAAAACGTGCTGTCAAATTCCACGCCTTGCACGGGGCTGACGCCCAAGGCAGAACACAACGTCGAAAAGTCGTCCGCGTTGGTGCGTTCGTTGAGGGAAACCCCCACGTGCTCGCCGTCGGGGAAGTAACGCAAATTGACGCGCTTCGATTCCGCTCGCGCACGCAGGGCCTTCATGGCGTCTGTGCCGCCTTCCACACGAATCTTCAGTGTGTCAAAGTAGCAGGAGTTGACCACGTTCAAGTGATCGGAGGCACCAAGGGAAACCGCCACCGCGCGAGTGGTGCTGTGAATGTGCTCTGCAATGGCGCGCAGCCCCTCCGGACCGTGGTACACGGCGTACATCGAGGCCATGACCGCGAGCAGGCTTTGGGCCGTGCAAATGTTGGACGTGGCTTTGTCGCGACGGATGTGCTGTTCGCGCGTTTGCAAAGCCATGCGCAGGGCGGGTTGGCCGAGGCGGTCGACCGACACGCCGATGATTCGACCGGGGAAATGCCTTTTGAATTCTTCGCGAGCCGCGAAAAACGCCGCGTGGGGTCCTCCGTAGCCCATGGGCACCCCAAACCGCTGAGAACTTCCCACCACCACGTCGGCACCGAGTGCCCCGGGACTCTTCAACACCAAGAGCGCCATGAGGTCGGTGGCGAACACCGTGCGCACATCGCGCTCCTGCATGTCTGCGACAAATCCCGTCAGGTCTTCCGCTTCGCCGTTGGCATCGGGGTATTGGACAAGGCAGCCAAACACGTTCCCGGCTTCCACGGCGCCCCGCATCTCTGCGCGCGAAATGACCTGCATCTCGAGGTCGAGGTAGGCCGCTCGGGTGCGAAGAACGCTGAGGGTTTGGGGGAACACCGCTTCGTCCACGAGGAAGCGATTCCGTCCTTCTTTGGCCTGCGCTCGAGGACGTGCTGCGAAAAGCATCGCCATGGCTTCGGCTGCCGCCGTGCCTTCGTCGAGCAGCGACGCATTCGCCACTTCCATGCCCGTGAGGTCCAAGACCGCCGTTTGGAAGTTGAGAAGGGCCTCGAGCCGACCCTGAGCAATCTCCGCTTGGTAAGGCGTGTAGGCCGTGTACCATCCCGGGTTTTCAAGGACGTTGCGGCGAATCACGCTGGGCACTTCGGTGGGGTAATACCCCATGCCGATGTAGTTGCGAAACAGCACGTTTTGGGCGGCCAAACTGTCAATGTGCTCCAAGTACTCACTCTCCGTAAGCGCCGTTGTGACGTCCAAACGCTCGCGAAGCCGAATGGCGCCGGGAACGGTGCGTTCAATCAAGTCGTCTAGGGAGGGCGCTCCTACGGTGCGGAGCATGGCCGTTTGGTCTTCTTCACGGGGGCCCAAATGGCGGGAGACAAAGCTTCCAATCTTCATGAAACCAGGGAATTGGAGGTGGTGGAATCGGAAAGACTGCGCAAAAGTACGTCCTTCCTCTTGCCGCTCCGTTGCAATCCATCAACATCGCGTCCACCGGCCGCGCATTGACGGTCGTGAGGGCACGACCTTTGCCGCATGGCATGGCGTGGCTTGTCGTTTTCTCATGTTTGGATTGCCGGAGGCGCGGGCTGGACGGCGTGGGCGTCGTGGTTGTGGGTGTCTCATGACGCCGCAGCGGCGCCATGGTGCGGTTGGATCGCGCTCAGCACCGGCCTCGGCTACACCGTTCAACGCGCCATCAAACACCGCTTCGACCCGGAAAGCCTGCCGCCCATGCGACGTGCGTTTTGGGAGAAGTACAGCACGGCGATGGCGGCGGGCTGGGGTGCGTTGTGGGCCGCCTTCACGCTGCGTTTCTGGGGTGTGCTGGACCTCGATTCACGCATCCCGCTTCTGGCCTCCCTCTGAGTCTTGGGGCTCCTCTACGCCGTGGTGCCGGGCACGCGGAACGGGCTTCGCGCCCACCCTGGGCTGAAAGTTCCCCTCGTCGCCACCGCGTGGGCCTTGGCCACCACGCCTGACCTCACGGATGCCGCGTTTTTCACGTCGCGGTGGCTGCTCGTCGCGGGGCTGACGTTGCCGTTTGACGTCCGGGATTTGGCGGTAGACGCTTCGCGCATTCGCACCGTACCCATGGTGTGGGGCGCCACGACCACACTTCGCTTGTCCGTGACGTTGCTGGCGGCATCGAGTCTGTTCTTTTGGGGGGGCGTTCGTGGCTTGGAATGGGGTGCCGAGAGCCTTGTTTTAGGCGGGCAAGGGATGCTCGCGGCGCTCTTCGTGGCGCATCCCCGGACTGCCACGTCCTTGGAGCACGGAAACGAAGCCGAACGTGAATGGACGACGGGGTGGATGTTGGACGGTGTGCTCTGGCTCCCCTTCGTGGCCGCGCTGTAAACTCAGGCCATCCGCGCGCGAGGCAACAATTCCTGTCGGGAATTTGTCTTACTTTCCAAACGGCGGCTCGGGCTCGAGCCTCCACTCTGTTGACTGACTAGAACTTGTTCGAATGCTTCGTTTCTCCACTCCCCTTGCGCTGTCTTTTGGCACCTTGTTGGCCTTCTTATCCACCAGTTCGGCTTGGAGTCAGTGGCTCGATTGGGACCTCCAAACCGACTCCCGCCTCCAACTGAGCAGCGTCGCCACCGCGGACGACGAGGAGAAAGACCTTTGGTCAGCTGACCTCAACAAGGACGGCTGGACGGACGTGATTGTGGTGCGCAAAGAACCGTTCTCGGCGGCCACAGAACCCCCCAAAACCGACCTGCTTCTCATCAACCAAGAGGGCGTGCTTGTGGACATGACGGCCGAGTTGGCGCCGGAGTTCATCTCCAATCCGAGCTTTGCTCGCGACGTCTATGCGGCGGACGTGGACGGGGACACGTGGGACGACGTCGTCGTCGTGAACACGTTCAACCAGCAGCCGATGCTGTACATGAACCTCGGCGAGGACGCGAACGGCAACTGGCTCGGGCTCGCCGACGAATCGGACCTGCGCTTGCCCACCTTGACGAGCGACCAACCGCTCATTTGTGCGGTTTGGGCCGGGGACTTGACGGGCAACGGCGCGCAGGATTTGTACTTCGTGAACTACCGCGTCAACAGCGGCGGAGGCACCGCCAAGGACTTCTTGCTCATCAACGACGGCAACGGTTTCTTCACGGATGAGGGCGCTGCGCGGGCGGGCAATTTGCTGAACAGCGCGTTTGGGACCGCAGGCCAAATCCACGACATGGACGGCGACGGCGACCTGGACATTGTCAAGAACACGACACTCTACAACGTCGCGCCCTGGAACGCCCGCGGCGTGATCGTGCTCTTCAACGACGGCGCCGGAAATTTCCCCAACTGGCAAAACCTTGTTCCAAGCGCCTCGCCTTACATGTTCGAAATCGTGGATTTCAACGGCGACGGGCTTCTCGACCTGTATGTGGTTGACGACGGCAGCGACAAAATCCTGACGGCCACCTCCCACACCCCCGACAGCAACCTCGGATTCAACACGGTAAACCTTGGGTTCAGCTCGTCCAACGGGTTCGGTGGCAACGTTCACGCCGCCGACCTCGACCTGGACGGCGACCTCGATGTGGTGGTTTCCGACGTGGACGTGGACATCCCGCCCTGCAACAGCGGCCGCCGCATGGCGATCTACGAAAACGTCAACGGCACCTTCAGCGACCCCTACGGCAACACGGCCTTCGACTGGGTGACCAACAGTTACGACGTCGCCCTCCTTGACATCAACAACGACGGCCTCGTCGACATCCTGAGCGGAAAATGCGCGGGCTACGACGTCATCATGTCCAACAACTGTGACCTCGTGGCGGGTTCGGCCGACTTCGACCTCGACGGCATTCCCGACGCGTGCGACGTGTGTCCCACCAACCCAAGCCCCGATTGCACCGAACCCGTCGACTACCCCGTGGTCGCCACGGACCACAGCATGGCGCGCCAGTGGAATGAAATGCTCCTCGAAAGCATCCGAGGCGACTTCGCCCGCCCGACAGTTCACGCCCGCAACTTGTGGCACAGCTCCATGCTCATGTGGGACGCCTGGGCCATCATGGAACCGACCGCTTGCCCGGCCTTCTTGGGGCAGGACTACGCCGGTTTTGACGCCGGTTTTGACGGGTTCACGCCCGCCTCGGACATCGCAACGGCGCGTGACGAAGCCATTGCCTACGGGATGTACCGCCTGTTGACGCATCGATTCGCGAGCGCCCCGCAAGCATCGAACCTCAGCACGGGCTACGACGTGCACATGGCGACACTCGGCTACGACATCGCATTCACCAGCGCCGACTACAGCACTGGGGATGGCCGTGCCCTGGGCAACTACTTGGCGGAGCAGCTGATTGCGTTTGGGCTTCAAGACGGGGCGAACGAACAGAACGACTACGCCAACACTTCGTACACCCCGGTGAACCCCGCGCTCATCTTGGATTTGCCGGGGAACGAAACGGTGGTGGACATGAACCGCTGGCAGCCGCTGACCCTGGATCTGTTCATCGACCAAAGCGGCAACGCCATCCCCGGCGAGACTCCTCCCTTCCTGTCTCCAGAGTGGGGACAGGTGACTTCATGGGCCCTCAACGACGCCGACCTGACGACCTACACACGGGACGGTTTCGAATACAAGGTGTACCACGACCCGGGGCAGCCCGCGCTTCATGCGGCCGACGGCTCGGGAACCTCCGACATTTATGTGGACGGTCACAGCATGGTGGCGCTTTGGTCCGGCGTACTTGACCCCACCGACGGCGTCATGTGGGACATCAGCCCCGCCTCCATTGGCAACCGGTCCAATTACCCCACCACGCTTGAGACGTACGCCTCGCTGTACGACGCAACGAACGGAGGCTCTCCAAGCCCAGGTCACAGCGTGAATCCCACGACGGGTGCGGCCTACGCCCCCAACATGGTGCCTCGCGGCGACTACGCGCGGGTGTTGGCTGAATTTTGGGCGGACGGCCCCGATTCGGAAACGCCACCTGGGCACTGGTTCACCATCCTCAACTACGTGAACGACCACCCCCAACTCGTCAAGCAATTTCAAGGCCAAGGTGACGTCCTCTCCGACCTAGAATGGGACGTCAAGTCTTACCTCGCTCTTGGATCGGCGATGCACGACTGCGCGATTTCCGCTTGGGGTGTCAAGGGCTGGTACGACACGTCTCGACCCATCACGGCGATTCGCGGCATGGCGGAACTTGGTCAGAGCACCGACCCGGCCGCAGCCAACTACCACCCCGGAGGACTCCCCCTTGTAGCAGGTTCCATCGAAACAGTCGAAGCGGGTGATCCGCTGGCAGGCCCGGGGGGAGAAAACGTGGGCAAGATCAAGTTGTGGGCATGGAAAGGAAGTTCCGCCATCAACAACGTCGACACGGAGTTTGCAGGCGTAGGATGGGTGTTGGGCGAATCGTGGGAGCCGTACCAGCGCCCCTCTTTCGTCAGCCCCAATTTCGCGGGCTACGTCAGCGGTCACAGCACGTTCTCACGTGCCGCGGCGGAAGTCCTGACCGCATTCACTGGGGACGCTTATTTCCCAGGGGGCATGGGCACCTTCTTGGCTCCGGCCAACGAATTTCTCGTGTTCGAAGACGGTCCGAGCGTGGACGTAGAGCTCCAATGGGCGACGTACCGCGACGCTTCGGACGAATGCAGCTTGTCCCGCATTTATGGCGGCATCCACCCCTATTTCGACGACGTGCCAGGCCGTTTGATGGGCATCGAAATTGGGCTGGACGCATTCGACCGTGCTGCGACGTTTTTCGGGGACGGCGTGGCGGACATCGCGTGCGACACGGATCCCGGAAACGCTTGTCCGGGCGACCTGGACTCCGACGGGTTCATCGTGATTGGCGACGTGCTGCTCTTGCTGGGCGATTTCGGTTGCACAGCCAACTGCAACGCCGACGTGAACGGCGACGGCACGGTCACGGTTCAAGACCTCTTGGACGGCATCTTGGCCAACTTTGGTACGGCCTGCCCCTGATCCGCACAGACCTGCTCAGGCGAACGCCACGTCGCGGGCCTCGATGACGGCCTGCGCCGCGCGATCGAGGTCGGCGTCGGTGTGAGCCGCGGAGACGAATCCCACTTCGTAGCCGGAGGGACCGAGGTAGATGCCGCGTTCGAGCAAAGCCGCGTGCAGCGTGCTGAAGTAGGCCATGCTGTCGGAATCGATTTGGTCGCTCCGGCGAATGTGAATCGCGTCGGAGAAGGCGAGCCAGAAGATGCTGCCTCGACGGAAAATGTTGAAGCTGTACCCCTGCGCCTTGGCGTGGGCCACCACCGGGTCGACCAGGCGTGCGGCCTTGCGGTCGAGGGCTTCGTAAAAGCCGGGCTTCAAGCACTCGGAAAGCTGGGCGACGCCGGCCGCCATGGCGACGGGGTTGCCGCTGAGCGTGCCGGCTTGGTACACGGGGCCGGTGGGCGCGATGTGGCGCATCACCTCCTCACTTGCGGCATACGCGCCCACAGGCAGGCCGCCGCCGATGATTTTCCCAAACGCCAACACGTCCGGCTGGATGTCGTACAGGCCCGCCGCGCCCTCGAAGCCCACGCGGAAACCGCTGATGACTTCGTCGAACAGGAGCAGGAT
>JBDQOS010000182.1:0-7639 GCA_040261075.1 Flavobacteriales bacterium | reverse complement strand
CCTCAATTGCGGCGCCACGGCCAACAACAACGTGAACATCGACGTGGTGGGCGACATGCCCACGGGATGCGGCTCGGACTACATGGTGGCCGTGACGGCGACCAACAGCAGCGACGTGCGGACCTTCTCGGGCTACGGCGCCACGACCATCGACCTCGGAGCGCCGGGCGAGGCGGTGTTTTTGCCCTCCGGTTCAACGGGGTACAGCTCGACGTCGGGCACGTCGTTTGCCAGCCCTTGCGTGGCCGGCGGCATCGCCCTGGTCTACAGTGCGCCGTGCGCCGACCTCGCGTCGAGTGCCTTGACGTCGCCCCAGGCGACGGCCAACGCGGTGCGGAGCTACATCTTGGATGGGGTGGACCCCGTGGCGAACTTGGTGGGCGAGACGGTGACGGGCGGGCGCTTGAACGTGCGGAACGCGTTGGATTTGGCCATCGGCGCGTGCAACCCCGACCTCGGATGCACCGACCCTGCGGCCTGCAACTACAGCCCGCAAGCCATCACCGACAACGGCAGCTGCCTCTACAACGACGCGTGCGGCGTGTGCGGCGGCGACAACAGCACGTGCAGCGGATGCACGGACGCGGCAGCCTGCAACTACGACCCGTCTGCGATTGTGGACGACGGCTCGTGCGTGAGTCCAGATCCCGTGGCGGGATGCCCCACGTGCGACTTTGACGTCAACGCCGTGGCGACCAACCTCAGTGCCTCTCAAGCTGGGGCGCCAACTGCCTTTTCCGCCTACGGAACACTGGAGTCCGTCAACGTCACGTTGGTGTGGACCAACGTGGCAGGCGACGGCTCGTGGGCGGGGGACCTCCTGATGGAAATCGCCTCGCCCGGCGGCGCCTGCGTGGGCATTGGTGGCTACGACGTGGGTTCCTCTTGCGGTTCTTCGGGCGCCTGGCCTGGCGGATGGAACACGAGCGCTTCCGGCACCTACACCGCAACGGTGAACGTGTCTGGCGCTGGACTTTCCGGTTCAGGCGACTGGACGGTGACGCTGATCAACGGATGGGCCAGCAGCGGAGGCGTGTCCTACGACGCGACCGTGACGGTGGTTGGCTTGTGCGACACCGGAGGAGGCCCCGTGGACGTGCCTGGCTGCACCGAGATCTTTGCCTGCAACTACAACCCAGCCGCAACTGTGGACGACGGTTCCTGCGAATACCCTTACGACATCGTTTACGAAGACTTGGACGGCGACGGAATTGGGGGAGATGCCGGCATCGCGGACATCTGCACGCTGGGCCCGGGTTTGTCGTTGTTCACGGGCGACTGCAACGACAGCGATCCCGACGTGTACCCCGGTGCTCCCGGAACGGGCGAAGATCTTGACAACAACTGCGACGGGGTGGTGGACGGCGACGAAGTGGCTCCCAACCTGTGCCCTGAGGACGTCAACAACGACGGGTTCATCTCCGTGGCGGATGTGCTTCAAGTCCTGGGTGAGTTTGGCTGTGCCGCGACGTGCACCAACGACGTGAACGGCGACGGCGCCGTGACCGTGGCGGACATCTTGGCGATTTTGAGCGCGTTTGGTTCCACCTGCTGAGGGAGAGCTAACGCCGCAAGGCAATCCGAGCAAACAAAAAAAGGGCGAGGTGATCCTCGCCCTTTTTCGTGCCCCAAATTTCTTCAGCAGAGTTCCCCGAAGGAGCTGAGAACGGCGAGCACGTCGCCCACGCCCACCGACCCGTTGCCGTCAAGGTCCGCCGTGCAGTTGGTCGTGCAGCCAAATTCGCCCAGCACCATCAGCACGTCGCCCACACCAATGGCGCCGTCGCCCGTGAGGTCAGCGGGACAATCCTCGCCGGAAGGACCGGCGTTGGGCGCGTTGGGGGTGGGAGGCGTGGCCGTTCCGGCGACAAACGTCATCCACGTGTCAGCGCCGTCGGTGGTTCGGCCGTAGCTCGTGTTGGCGACTTGGAACGTGTCCCACGCCACGTGGTCGACGCACCGCCACCCAAACGTGTCCCACACCGACAAAATCAAATCGTCTTTCAAGGCGTCTGCGCTGAACGACGCGTGAAGTGGGCCTTGCTCGGGGTCGTTGTCCAGCCAAAGGACGCGGTGGTCGCCCGGCTCCACGGTGAACGCGGGGAACGCGTAACGTGCCGGTTCGCTGCGGCGGTCGGTCAGGTGAAGGCCGGACACGCTCGCCGCAGCGTTGCCGACGTGCACGATTTCGACCCAGTCGGCGTACCCGCCGGCGTCGTCGGTGACGAAGTTGCCGTTGAGCGCCATGACTTCGTTCAGGCGGAAGGGCACGTCTTCGGCGTAGCTGATCCAAACGGGCTGGGGAACGCACGGGTCGGTCGGTTGGGCCCCGTCGCTGTAGGTGGCACTCGCGTACCACGTCACCTGGGTGGCGCCGGGGAAGTGGAGTTTGAGGCCGTGCCGTCCGTCGCCGGCCAACCCGTCGCCACTCATCCCGTCGTCGTTCATGGCGACCTCATCAAACGGCCCGCCGTCGACGCTCACATGGAGCTGCACGGACAGGGGCGAACCCGCGGCTTCGGCTTTGACGCGTAGCGTGTCGTCCACGACCGGGGTGTAGGCCCAGGCTTGGATGTCTCGGGGGAATTGGGCGTCGGAGGTTTGGCTGAAGGCGGACGGGGAGCGCGTGTTGACGTACGAGGCGATGCCTTGGGTCACGTGACCTCCCCAAGATTGCGTCAACGAGTTCAAGAAGGCGTCGTCGTCAAACCCGTAGTCTTGGGTGCGGTAAGTGTCCTCAAGCGCGGCCGAAGTGCACATCGACTTGAGGGTGTTGCCGTGTTGCAGCCACGTCGCCCCGTCAAAACCGTTGTCCATCAGGTCACGGATGTACCAACCCATCCGGGTGCGGTACTGCTCAACGTCCATCAGCCTGTCGTAGAGAGGTCGGGCTCCCCATTGGTTCCAAGCGTAGACGTTGGCCGTGGCCCAATTCCCTCCCCATTCAATGCCCAGCGTGTTGTCCGTGTCGTACGAGATCATCGTGAGCCTCCCGTCGGTGGGGCGCTGGTAGAGGTAGTAGTTGTTTTGGTTTCCGATGTAGTTGTCCCAGTGGCCCAAAAGAATTTCCATGGCGGCAAGGCGCAGAAAGGCGTCGATGTCGAACACCGCCTCAAGCGCACATTCAAATTCGCTGGTGCTGGCGGTGCCCAACGTCCAACACAAGTCTCGGATGGCGCTGTAGTCGTCGGCTTCGAGGTTGGTTTTCAGCTCGTAGGCCCGCTGTTCGGAGTTCCAAGGAGGCGTGAACTTGTAGGCTTCCGGGTCGCTTCCGAGGTTGTCGAGGTTGGCAGGATAGGTGCACTTCCACAGGTTCCCGTGGTCGTGCTTGAAGCGCTTTTGGAGGAATTCCTCGTCGACGTGTTCCACGTTGAGGTACAGCCCCTTGTATTCGTCGTTGATGTAGAGCCGAACGTGGCTCACGCGCGGGGCCACAAGACCTTGAGCGCGCATGAATTCCCACGACATCCGCGCCCGGAGAATGGACGGGTCGTTGTGCTCTCCGTTCAGGTTGAGTTTTTGGAGTGCGTTCCACTTTGCCCCAGGCGTGAAGGTGTTGAAACTGACCTTGAAACTCTTCTTCGCCGAAGTCCGGGACGTGTTCCCGCGAAGGCGAATGCCTACGTTGCTGACGGTGTCGACGCCCAGCGAGCTCTCGTACACAAACGTCCCAGGCCATTCCACGTTGCTGTAGGCGTTGTCCGGGTGGAGGATGAAGTCCAAATCGGCCTCGTCCAGCGTCAACCGCACCGTCGCCACTTCGTCGGCCAGGAAGGCCGGTCCCAAGTCGGGTACGTAGTCTTGTGCGCGCAAGAAAGAAAAGCCGCATGCAACCCACATGCTGCACAGAAGCGAAGTCAAGCGTGGCCGAAGGTTCGTGGGGTGAGTCATGCTCTTCCCAAGGTACGAAGGGGAACGCGAAGGCCGTTGAGGAAGTCCTTGACGGACATGGCGGGTTTGCCTTGCGGCTGGATGCGCAGGAGGTCGAGGGCGCCTGTGCCGCACTGCACCGTCATTCGGTCCTTGCTGGCGTGCACTGTTCCCGGTGCGCTGCCCAAATCCAACTCCGACTTGGCCGTGGCGTGAACGCGCAACGTCGTGCCGTCCGGCATCGTGGTCCACGCGCCGGGAAACGGGTTCAGGCCACGCACCTGGTTGTGAATGTCGTCGGCGGACCGGGTCCAGTCGATTTGGCCGTGTTCTTTGAACAGCTTGGGGGCTTCTTTGCGCTCCGTGCCGGTCGGGAGCAGGTCTTCTTGCGGGACGGCGCGGGCAGTGCCCTCGGCGAGCGATTCCACAGTCTCGGCCAGGAGGTGCTTTCCCGCGTCGAGAAGGCGGTCGTGAACCACGCCCGTGGTGTCGTCCGGACCGACCGGGATTTCCACGCGGCCGAGGACGTGGCCGGTGTCGATTTCGTGTTTCAAAAGAAATGTCGACGCGCCGGTGACCGTCTCGCCATTCAAAACCGCCCAATGAATGGGGGCGGCACCGCGGTACTGGGGAAGGAGCGACCCGTGCAGGTTGACCGTGCCGAGGGGCGGTCGGTTCCAAACCACTTCCGGGAGCATTCGAAACGCCACGACGACCCCCAGATCCGGGTTCCACGCTTCGAACTGGGCCAGAAATTTTTCGTCGCGAAGCTTTTCAGGCTGCGCCAAGGGAAGCCCGTGCTTGAGGGCAACCGCCTTCACTTCGGAGGCGCGCAGGGAACGACCTCGCCCGGCAGGCCGGTCCGGGGCCGTGACGACGCCCACCACCTCGTGCCGGGTTTCGAGCAAGCGCTCGAGGCAGGTGGCCGCAAATTCCGGGGTGCCGAGAAACACGATGCGCAAGGGACGTCCTGTGGATGAAAGGTCCAAGGGGGCACGGTCGTTTGGCTGGTCAACGGAACGCGAAGGCATGCCGCAAAGGTCAGGCTTCCGCCTCCGATGTCAAAGACGAATGTCCCTTGCGCCACGGAAGCAAGGCCAGTCCCAAGGCACCGCCCAACGTCATCCCCGCGAAGTACACCCAGTCGCAACGCCAAATGACGTGAATTGGCTGCGGATACACCGTCGTGAGCAGGTAAGCGCAGACGACGTAGACCGTCACCGTGGTCAGCTCGATTCCGAAGACAACCCGGGTGAATCCCGCCCCCTGCAAAATGGAAATCAGGATGCCAGAAGTCGCGTAGATCTGAAGCGCCACAAACGCCGTAAACAGGGTGTCGGACATGGCTCCGAGGCCTTGTGCCGAGGAGAAAAAATGCGAGGCCAGCCATTCCGGATAGAGGAGGTAGCCGTGCGTCAACACCCAAACCCCGACGTAGGACATCCCGACAAGCTTCAGGAGGACGGGGCGAAGTTCTTCTGGCCGCCCCTCGCCGAGCAGGGTGGAGACGACCGTGCGGGTGGTTTGGCCCAAGCCCATGATCACCACGGAGGCCAGCATGAAGGCGTTGCGCGTGATGTGACTCACCTTGAGCTCCAGCATGCCAACGCGCTCGACCAGGAAGAAAAACGACGCCCAAGTGGCGATGGTCAAAACCAGTTGCCCCATGACCGGAGCGGAGAGCGTCCACCATTGGCGGAGCATGGCGACGGAAGGGCGCGTGCGTCCTTGGAACGCTTCCGGGTGAATCGACCATCGCGAGAGCGCCCAGGCCAGGAGGGCGCCGACCGTTTCGGCCGTCAACGAAGCGTAGGCCGCCCCTTCGGCGCCCATCACCGTCCCGCCCCACAGCCCCTCGACCCACATGGCGTCCAGGACCACGTTGAACGAGGCCATGGTGGCGGCCACAAGGAGGATGGGCCAGGATTTGGCTTGGCCGATCCAATCTCCTTCCACGGCCATGAGCAGGGCGTAGGGAACCAGCCCCCAACCGCGGATGGCCAAAAAGGACGTGAAGACCTCCGCCACGTCTGGGTGGGCCAGGAGGGGGCGCAGGCCTCCCGCCGCGTTGACGGCGAGCACCAGTGCCGCCAAGACGAACCCCAGCGCAACCAAGGCGAGGCGGCCGGTGCGTGCGGCAGTTGATTTGGCCTTCGAATCGCCTTCGCCTTGGAAACGGGCGACCAAGATTTGGATGCCGACGCTGCCTCCGGTGACGGCCATGATGAACGTCAGGTAGACCAAGGCGGCGTTGCCTGCGCCGTTGATGGCCGTTTCTCCTGCGCGGCTCAAAAAGTAATTGTCGGTGAGCACGACGATGAACTGCACGAGGCTGCCCAAGGAAATCGGCAACGCGATTCGGAGCAGGCTCCACACGTCGGTGGACAGAGTGCGGGCGGCTTCCGGAGCGGAAGGGTCCGGGGTTGACTTGCCCCGTTTGGACCTTGCGATGGCGTTAGAGGAGGAAGCCATGTCAGGGCAGGAGGTTGGCGGGCGGGGTCAAGCCGTGACGCGCGAGGATGCCCCGGGCGTTTCGCACCGACTTGCAAACCCACTCCGCTTGCAACACGGTCCGCTCGTCTGGATGCAGGCGCCAGTCCAGTTCCGAGTGCTCCAATCGGTGTCGAAGGCTGTGCATCAGGATGGCCGCAGCGACGCTGATGTTGAAGCTTTCTGCAAAACCGTGCATGGGGATTTCCACAAAGGCGTCGGCGTGGGCCATCATGAAGTCAGAGGCCCCAGAAAATTCGGTGCCCATGACGAGCGCCACGGGCTTGTCCAAGGGCAACGTGTGTGGGGTGTGCCCTTCGGCGTGCGGGGACGTCACCACAAGCCGGTAACCGTGGGCTTTGACGGCGTCGACGCACGCTTGCCGTGGGTCCTTTGCGTGGAGGTAACGGTGGAGGTTCAGCCATTGCGAAGCGCCCTTGGCGACGCCTTTGTTGCGCGACCAGGCGTTTTCGTTTTCGATGAGGTGAACGTCGAGCAGTCCAAGGCCGTCTGCGCTGCGCATCACGGCGCTCGCGTTTCGGCTTTGGTACACGTTTTCCAGAACCACCGAGATGTGGCGGGTGCGGGAGGCGGCGACGGCTTCGAGTTTGGCCCAACGGGCTTCCGTCACAAGTGGGCGCAACACCTCAGCACATGTTTCGGCATGCGAAACCTCTGAGGCGGACGGCAACGGAAAGGGCATGGGACAAACTTGAGGAAAAAAAATCCCCTCACCGAAGTGAGGGGACTTCAAAAGGGGTTGGTTGAAGGATCAGACCTTCAAGCCAGCGCCAGCCTTGAACTTCACAACGTTCTTGGCAGCGATCTTGATGGTGGCACCCGTCTGTGGGTTGCGGCCGTCACGTGCAGCGCGCTTGCTCACAGAGAAAGAGCCAAAACCAACGAGAGAAACGCGGTCACCTTTTTTGAGAGCGCCGTGGATGGCACCGGTGGTAGCGTCGAGAGCACGTGCAGCGTCCGCCTTAGAGAGACCTGCACCTGATGCGATTGCATCGACCAATTCAGACTTGTTCATGAGAATGAGTTGAGGTTAAACAAAAAACTATCGTGGCCAAATGTATACGCGCATTCTCAGCGTTGGCAAGGGATAGCGCGGGATTAGGGGCATTTTGTGGACAAACCGCGTTTCCGTGTTAATAAGGGTGCGTTTTTTGGACACGATTCAGGTGTTTTTCCTGAATTGGCGCGGGGTTCACGTCGGGTTGCAAGTCGGTTTGAAGTCGGATCGCGGCAAGCTGAGGTGCGCCGGGGGGCGTCT
>JBDQOS010000181.1:0-5430 GCA_040261075.1 Flavobacteriales bacterium | reverse complement strand
TCGCTCACCTCAATCGAAAGGTGGGCGTCCTTCCAACACACTTCCACGTGAACCTGACCTCCATCTGTGAACTTCAAGGCGTTGGCCACCAGGTTGTTAACCATTTGCGTGATCCACCCCATGTCTCCTTTGAGCAAGGCCGGGACGTCGTCCCGAACAACGAGCGAAAGGGCGTTTTTCGTGGCCTCAGCCCGATTCTGGAAGCTGTTCACCACGCGCTTGAAAAGTTCGCGAGGGGCAAAGGTCTTGAGGTGAGGCGCCGCCTTGCCCCGATCCAAGCGATCCAAATCCAACACGTCCGTCAACAGCCCCTGAAGGTGTTTGCCCGCAAATTCCATGTAGGACAGGTGGGACTTTCGACTTTCTTCGTCCGCATCTCCTCGGTTGAGCAACTCAATGAGGCCCAATATCGCGTTCAACGGCGTTCTGATTTCGTGGCTCATGACGGACAAGAAATCGGCTTTGTGGCGCTCCGCCTCGGCCGCACGGGACCGCGCCAACTCCACCTCAGAAACGTCAACGGCATAGACTTCGAGGTGCGACTTGCCCTGATGGCGCGACAACGTGACTTGGTACCATCCCTCTCCCACGGGGAGGCGTTGGGTCAACGCCCCCTCTCCTCCCTTTTCGTGGGACGCGATCCATTCCCACAACGGATGCGCTGCCGGGAGAAAACGTCCCTCCGCACAGTCCTCCCCAAACGCTTGCGTGGCCGCTGCGTTGGCCAAAAGCACCCGACCGTCCAACTGAATTCGAGCCACTGGGTTGGGGTTGAGCTCGAAAAATTTCGCGAACTCCTCGACGCGTTGCTCGCCCAACGATCGCCCGATTTTTTGGCCGCAAATGTTGGCGACGTTCATCATCACTCGCAAGTGGAAAGGCCTGTAAAAATCAGGCAGCGAGTGTTCGCTGTCGATGACCCCAATGACCTCGCCGTCGCACAAAATGGGCACCGCCATTTCACTCCCGCGCCGTGCGTCGTCCACCACGTAATCGGGGTCCTGGGACGTGTCTTGAATGATTTCCGCCAACCCGGTTTGGCCCACACGTCCGACGACTCCTTGCCCAAACCGCAATTCCATCGGTTCATGAATGGAGCGGTAATCCACATTCTTGGGGCCGTAAGCAGCCTTTTGGACCCAAACCTCACGACGAGCATCTTTCAAGTAGATGACGCAATCTTCCAGCCCCAGCTTTTCGATGCAGGACGAGGCAATGTCCCACAAAACGTCCTCGGGGGTGTTTTGACGAAAGACGCTCTGAGAGAAATATTCAATGATGTCCAATTGGGACTTCCAATCCTCTTGTCCCACCCGCTTTTGCAAGATGAGCAGACGAAAAAACCAGAATGCAGCACCTCCCAACATCAAGACAAAGGCCCACCAAAATCCTTGCGTCAGGGATTCGAAAAAAGGAACGGTGCAGCGCATCACCCTCAAAGTAAAGACAAAATCCCCGGACGAGAGATGCTTTCGTGCCCTTCAATCTGCACTTGCTCATGCGTTTATTATGTTCTATATTGGACGGAACCAAAGCCTTGCCAAAGATGAAAACGCCCCCATTTGTTGCGGTTCTTTTTGCCGCGTTCGTGCTTTTGAGCCCGCTTGAAACCCGCGCGCAAATTGAGGTGATTGAAGCCGTGGCAGCAGATGCCAGCTCCATTCAATTTCCCTACAATCCGGACGAAAACCATTCGGGCGATGTGGGCGCAGGAGACCTTTTGCCCTTCCTCATCTACTTCGGGAATCCGATCGGGTTTTACGACAACGGGGAAAATTTGGACCCCATGTCGCTCCAAAACGTCTTGACTGCGCTCGCTTCTACGGTGTTGGCACAGCAGGTGACCCTTGTGGAATTGCAACAATCTCTTGCTGCTCATCAGGCTGCGCTCGCGGCCCTGTCTCCCCTCCTGCCCATGGTTCCCGTGGCTGAGCGGTCGACGTTCAACGAAGCCAACAGCACCTGGGAATTGGCGGAGATGAACCTGCAAATCACCAACGGGGAAGAAGCGACCTACGGCGAGAGCAACGGGTTAGGCAACCTGATTCTCGGCTACAACGAATCCGAGGGGGGGCATCACGATCAGACGGGAGCCATCGTGGACGGCGAAGTCCGAACAGGCTCACACAACCTCATCCTCGGGGCCGGGCACACGTACGAAGCCAACGGCGCTTTTGTAGGCGGTTACAACAACTCTGCCCTTGGGCAAGGTGCTTCCCTTTTCTCCGGCCAAAGCAGCTTCGCTGCCGGATCCTTCAGCGCCATCTTGGGAGGGTTGGACAACCGGGCCACGGGAACGCACAGCTGCATTTCAGGGGGGCACTCCAACACGGCGTCGGGCGACCGTTCGTCCGTTTCCGGCGGGTTGCTGAATCAAAGCTCCGGCATCGCCACCTCCATCTTGGGAGGACAGTACATGCAAATTTTCGAGCAGTACGAAACTGCTTCCGGTCAATACGACGTCAACAACTGACCCCAATCAATTGGGGCCGTACGTCAGGCCAAACACGCTGAGCAACGACATGAAATCGTTCACCTGCACGGCGCCGTTGCCGGTGAAGTCCGGGCACCATTGAAACGCGCATGAGCCGTCGTCGAGGTTGGCATGAGGCGAATAGTTGAACGCGGTGACGTCGGTGCATCCCGCGAACTGACAGTATCCCGCGTCGCGTGTCGCGAGGGGGCTGTAATTGATGGCCTGGACGTAGCTGCAACCTGAGCTGGCGCACGAGTCGTCCGCGTCAGCCACCGCTGCCGTTCCTGTTTCGTCAACAGAAACGCCTTCGCATGCGTCGACCACCCAAGCAATGTCGGACCATCCTGGCCCTTCCGACATGAACGCCTGAAGCATGGTGGTCACGTCGCTGACGGAAACTGCCCCGTCGTCGTTGAAATCGCCAAAGCCAGACGGATTGTCGCAGGTGCCCTCGGCTTGGAAAGTGGCGAGGGGATCGTACGTGTAGCAGTCCGAATGCATGCACCCTGAAAAGACACAACTTCCGTCGTCAAGCAGTGCGGAAGGGTCGTAATTGATGGCCGAAGCGTACATGCAGCCGTGGCATGCGTAGCTGCAGGAGCCGTCGTCCTCGTTGGCCGCAGCGCTGAAATTGCAGGCACATGCATCGGTGCAGCCCGGGACAGGGCATTCCACGCCGGGTGCGCTGTACGACGCCATGCATTCAGATGCGTTTGGAGCAACCGTGCATGCCGTTGCATTCACATCGGCCATCACATCAAACACCACGTCCTCCCCGGAGTCGAACACCAAGGTGTAGGATCCTTCGATTCCCTCGGCCGACCCTACTGCTCCCAAACAAACTCCTTCTCCTCCATTCAGAACTTGGGCTGTTGGCGCATTGATTTGGTACAAGCCGTTCACCCCTTCAATGGAAATCTCCGCTTGCACCGCTCCGTCCACACACGTGGTGATGACCTCGGAAATGCCCACCGAACAGAGCAACGCACCGCTGTCTCCGCATCCGAACCGAGCCTTGAAATTGGACAAGCCCAAATCGCCGTCTGCATCTTGGTCCCAAATGGCGAGGTAGCAATTGGTCGGGACGTTGAATTGAGGCACAGGCAAGGCGTTCCAAGAAGCGGAACTCTCAACGCCGCACGACAAAAACATCAACTCACTTGCATCCCCACTCAGCCATTCTCCCGTCTCTGGGTTTTGGGTCACTCCGCTTGTTGGAGCGGTGGAGGCATACAAGGCCCACCCAATGGCGTCCCCGCTGTTGTCGTTGATTTGGATCTCGTAGACTCCCGAGTAGGCGCGAACGTCGAAGTTCATCCAAATCACCGGTTCCCCCACCGTAGGCGCCAACACAGACACCTCCTCTCCGGAACTCGGATTGACACACCCGGAACTGGGCACCACAATCTCGAACACTGCGGGATCGTAAACGGCGGTTGGATCGACCTGACTTTGCGTCTCGGCAGCGCTCCCGCATCGAATGATGCCGTTCACCGGACCGGAACCAGGACTGTCGTCAATGCTTCCGTCGGGAAGCCAAGCGGCACCTTGCTCCCAACGCACGGCGCTCAAAGGACCGTTCGTCTGGGCATGTGCTGAAATCGCGCAACTCGCGGAGAAAAGGACAAGCAAGCAAAGGCGAATCTTCATGGTCATCAAATTGAAACGAGCTTAAAAATAAGACATTATGTACCTACGCGCACAAAAAAACCCCGATTCGAGGTGAATCAGGGTTGAAGAGAAAAGTAGCTCCGCTAGGAATCGAACCTAGATTTTGGGTACCGGAAACCCACGCACTATCCATTGTACTACGGAGCCAAAAACCGCTTCCCGTAGCGGGCTGTTGGTGGAGATACGGGGATTCGAACCCCGGACCTCTTGCATGCCATGCAAGCGCTCTAGCCAGCTGAGCTATACCCCCATTGAATGTTCCGCGTTCCTTCAGCCGCTGCTGAAACGGACGGCAAAGATAGATGCATGTCTTCTTTCCACCAAGACTTGCCCGAACAATGCCTCCTCCCCTTCAAAATCGCCTGCTCCCCCGGGATAATCATTCACTCTCTACATGGCAGCGGACGAGTTGAATGAGTCGCTGCACTTCATCAGATGTGCCAAAATCAAGGGGCATATAAGTTGGGCAAGGGCGCCGGAGAACCGAGGCTCCAGCGCGTTTCGTTGCCCCACCGATCCGAGAACACAAACCAAGCTTCTCCCCCCTCCATCACCTCGCCGGTCAATCGGTAGGTCTCTTGGGGAAGCGTCATCGCTCCGGAGGTGCCTGGGCGGTACAGGTGACGGTTCGAGGTAAAGCGCACATCCAACCTTCGTCCTGGCGCCATGTCCATCGCCATGCCCGATTTGTCCTGGACGAGACGAACCGGCAAGGCCACGGAATCGACCCAAAGCTCAAACCGCTGCGCCCCCTCTGTGAAGTTGCCACTGAGCTTGACTCGGTGAACTTCGGTGGCGTAGAGGTTGGACTCGACGCCTGGGAATTGGGTTTGGCGAGTGAACTCGAGCACCTCGAATCCCACGGTGGTGGCCGTCAGCTTGGTTGGGAACACCGCACAGCCCACGCCAAGAAGCACGAGGGTGAGCGTCACAAGGACGAATCGCAGTTCACGCATGAGCTTGGCGCCATTCGTGGAGACTTGCGAGCGTGGTCAGCAGGCCTTCCAATTGATCGAGGGGAAGCATGTTGGCGCCGTCGCTCAACGCCTTGGAAGGATCGGGATGCGTTTCAATGAAGACGCCGTCGACGCCCGCGGCAACGGCAGCGCGAGCGAGGGTTGCGATGAGTTCGGGACGACCTCCCGTCACCCCACTTGCCTGGTTGGGTTGCTGGAGGCTGTGCGTCAAGTCCATGAAGGTGGGCGCAAAGGCGCGCATTTCGGCAAGGCCGCGCATGTCCACCACCAGGTCGCCGTACCCGTGCATGGTGCCGCGCTCGGTGA
>JBDQOS010000180.1:0-6643 GCA_040261075.1 Flavobacteriales bacterium | reverse complement strand
TCCCAACCCTACCTCCATTCTCATGAAGGACATCCAGACACTTCCCCGAATTGCGCGCCTCGCCGCATTGAGCTTGACTGTCAGTTTCGCCGGATTGGCGTCCGCGCAGCCAAGCCTGCAAGTCTTTTCGGGAATCACGGCCACGGCCGACATGAACGCCTCGCTCAGCCGAGGTGCTTCCATGTCGCAACCCGTTGGAACGTTTTTGTCCGTTGACTTGGACTACCTCCAAGCGCAAGCCTTCAACGACCAGGGAGTGGCCGTTCAGCGCGCCTCGATGCAAAGCCTCGGAGCCGGGGTGCGGTACACGCCGTTTTCAGCTGAAACGCATGCGATCCGTCCTTGGGCGGGCGCTGGGTTGAGTTGGCAGGCTACGGCCATGCACGCAGATGCCCAATCGGCGAACGGCGAGACGTACCACTTGTGGAACGACGGGCTGCTTTACGCCACCCCGCAACCGATCCCCATGCCCGACGTCGACCTTCCCGATCCGTTGGAACGCGACAACGTGTACGAGACCATGCTCGATCGGACCACGCGCGTGGCCGTTCCGCTTCGTGCGGGCGTCGACGTTCAATTGACGCGCCGAATCCATACGACGTTGGCCGTGACGACCTTGCCGGGAGGCGGAGCCGGATGGACCACCGCGCAGGCCGGAGTTGGGTTCCAGCTCGGACGAGGAAAGACCTACCTGAAGACGTTGCTCCCTGAGGAATTTTTGGCCCTCGGAAACGACGCCGACGGCGACGGTGTGAAAGACACAAAAGACCTCTGTGGCGGCACGGAAGTTGGCGCCATCGTCGACAAGTTCGGCTGCGCCATCGACACGGACGCCGACGGGGTGCCGGACCACCGCGACCTCGAACTGCACAGCCCTGACCTGCTGGTGAACGACGACGGCGTGTCCATCTCGCTCGCCGAATGGAAAGCGATGTACGCGCCTGAAAAGGGCGACCCCTCAACGTTTGCGCAAGACAGCGCCACGGTGATCGCCGAGCTCACCGCAGCTCAAATGGCCCAGATGCTTTCAAACGCCGGCAACACCGCGGCCAACGCGGAACAAGAATTGCTGCGCGATTTGCGTGAAAAAGTGTACAACCCTGAGATTTCCTACCGCGTGCAGTACGGCGCGTACTTGGCCGCCTTCGCTCCCTCCACCGACATGTACACCCACGACCGGGTGGAAGCCGTGGACGGCGACCGCGGGCTGACCCTCCACGTCGGGACGGCGTTTGAGCGGTTGAGCGAAGCACGTCATGCGTTGAATGCCGCCAAAGCAGCCAGCCACACGGACGCGTTTGTAACCGCGTACCACAACGGGGTGCGCATCACGCTCGACGAAGCCGCTGCATTGGAAGCGTTGCGCCAAGAGGCCGTGCAAGAGGCCGAAGAAACGTTTCATGTGGCCGAAGTCAACTTCCACGTCCAGCTCGGACGGTACACGGCAGGGGTTCCCGTGGATGTGCTGAACGCCTTTTTGCAAATGGGCCAAATCGAGCAACGCCTCGAGAGCGACGGCACGCACCGCTACCTCACCGAAGGTGTTGGCGCGGAAGAAACGGCTCGCAGGCACTTGGCTTCAGCCATTCAAATGGGATTCAGCGACGCCTTCTTGGTGGCTGAAATTGATGGAAAGCACGCTTCTGTGTCCGATGCGCGACAAGCGTTGACGGACATGGACGCCAACCTGACGGCCTCGAAATGAGATCAACGAATCGACTTAACCAATGAAAAGGACCGCGGCACGGGCAGCCTTTCGGCCGTCCATCGCTGCGGATAGAATTCCACCGGCATACCCTCCTCCCTCGCCGGTGGGATAGAATTGGTTGAGACCCGGATGCTGCAAAGTGTCCGGGTCTCTTGGGATTCGGACGGGACTGCTGGTCCGCGATTCGGGGCCCGCCACCACAGCGTCAGGGTGAAGAAAGCCCTTCATTTTCCGCCCAAACGACCGAAACCCCTCCTGCAAGCTGCGCGCCACCAAGGCCGGGAGGACCTGATCCAATCGTGCTGGAACGACGCCCGGGACGTAAGACGTCTTCGGGAGGCTTGAGGAGGCCTTGCCGGCGACGAAATCCACGAGGCGCTGGGCAGGGGCGGCTTGCGTTTGGCCTCCGGCAACCCAGCACGCATGCTCCACGCTCTTTTGGAACTCCAGCCCACCCAACGGACCTGTGAATCCCAGCGGCTCCCAGTCTTCCGGTCCCACCTGAACGACCATGCCGGAATTGGCGTACGGGTTGTTGCGCTTGGACGGCGACCACCCGTTGGTGACCACTTCTTGGGTGTCTGTCGCGCACGGAGCCATGATGCCCCCGGGACACATGCAAAAACTGTGCACGCCCCTTCCCTCCACTTGGCAAACGAGGTTGTAGCTCGCCGGCGGCAAACGGTCTTCGACAGCTTCGCCGTGGTACTGCACGTGGTCGACCCACGACTGCGGATGCTCGACACGCACCCCGAGTGCGAAAGGCTTGGGCTCCAGTTCCAATCCTTTGCTGTGGAGCAGCTCAAAGATGTCGCGGGCGCTGTGTCCCGTGGCCAAAATCACGGCCTCCCCGAGCACCTTCACCCGTTCCCCTGTGGCAACGTGTTCTACCTCCACCCCGACGCACCTTCCATCCACGTCCAGCACATCCACGACCCGGTTTTCGAAGCGCACCTCCCCGCCGACCCGCTCCACCGTTTCGCGCATTGCCGTGACCACGGCGGGCAAGCGATTCGTGCCGATGTGAGGATGCGCTTCGACGAGAATCCGGGGGTCGGCACCGTGCACGACAAGCCACTCGAGGGCCTCGCGAATGTCCCCGCGCTTTTTGCTGCGCGTGTAGAGTTTCCCGTCGCTGTACGTGCCCGCGCCGCCCTCTCCGAAACAGTAATTGGAGTCGGGGTGCACGACGTGTTCTTTGTTCAAGCGGGCCAAATCCCGGCGCCGCGCCCGGACGTCCTTCCCGCGCTCCAACACGATCGGACGCACCCCGTGGCGCAGGCATTCCAGAGCCGCGTACAGCCCTGCCGGCCCTGCCCCCACGACAATCACTTCGCGGGCCCCTTCTTGCACAGGCTCCCACACCCAGTCCTGCATTTCGCGTTCCGCCGCCCGCTCACCCCACGCCACCAGCAACTGCGCCTGGACCGGCCTTTTGCGGGCATCCCAACTCTGACGGAACACCCTGATTTCCGCGTCGTGGGACAACGCAGGGCGACCCTCTTTGGCCAATTGACGGTTCACCGCAGCGCGCAACGCAGCGGGCTGACTGACCTCCTCGGGGAGAACGCGCACCTGGATTTGTGAAGAAGAAGCGTCCATCTGTTGAGTGCGAAGATACCCGCACATCCTACCTTCGTAGGCCATGTCGGAAATGTTCCCGCACAACCCCATGCGCTTTGACCCCAAGGGCCTCAGCGAAGCAGATCAACTCAAGCTCTACGAGCAGCTTTTGCTGCCTCGCATGATTGAGGAGAAGATGATGTCCCAGCTGCGCCAAGGCAAGATCAGCAAGTGGTTCAGCGGGATGGGCCAAGAAGCCATATCTGTGGGGGTTGCGGCCGCCATGCCCGAGGACAAGTTCATCTTCCCCATGCACCGGAACCTGGGCATTTTCACCACGCGTAACGTGCCGCTCGACCGCCTGTTCGCCCAATTCCAAGGCAAAGACCACGGGTTCACGAAAGGACGTGACCGCAGCTTTCACTTTGGGAGCCGCGAGCATCGCATCGTCGGCATGATCAGCCACCTCGGACCCCAATTGGGCCTTGCCGACGGCGTGGCGCTGGCAGAAAAGCTCGACGGCACAGGCGGATGCTCTTTCGTGTTCACTGGGGACGGCGGTGCGTCAGAAGGCGATTTCCACGAAGCGGTGAACGTGGCGGCGGTTTGGCAGCTGCCCGTCATCATCGGCATCGAAAACAACTCCTGGGGGTTGTCAACTCCGAGCGAGCAGCAGTTCCGCTGCGCCCACTTCACCGACAAAGCCGTCGGCTACGGCATTCCCGAAGAGGACGCCATTCAAGTGGACGGAAACGACCTGTTCGACGTGTACCACAAGGTCCGCGAATCTGTTGAATCTTTGCGAGATAAACCAAGGCCCATCATACTGGAATTCAAAACGTTCCGAATGAGAGGTCACGAGGAAGCTTCGGGGACCAAATACTACCCCGAAGGGCTCATTGACACTTGGGCACAAGTGGATCCTGTGGACCGATTGAGGGAGACCTTGATGGCGCGGGGGGTGCTGAACGACTCCACGGAGGACCGCCTCCGAAACGAAATCAAAACCGCCATCGAAGCCGGCTTGAAAGGTGCCGCAGGAGAACCCCTGATTGAAGCCGACACGGCCGAAGAACTGACTGACCGCTTTGCCCCAGGCACCCCTGGAGGTCTCTCAGAACCCCCTTCCGGACCGTCGCGCGATTTGCGGTTCATCGACGCCATCACGGAAGGCCTTCGAACGAGCATGGAAAAGAACGACGGGCTCGTGCTGATGGGGCAAGACATCGGTCCTTACGGGGGCGTCTTCAAGGTGACCGACGGATTCGTCGAGGCATTTGGCGAAGAACGCGTCCGGAACACCCCCCTCTGCGAATCCGCCATCGTGGGCGCAGGCCTTGGCCTCTCCATCGCGGGCAAGAAAGCCATGGTGGAGATGCAGTTCAGCGACTTTGTCACGTGCGGCTTCAACCAAATCGTCAACAACCTCGCCAAGATCCACTGGCGTTGGGGCCAAGCGGCCGACGTGGTCGTCCGCATGCCCACCGGAGGCGGTGTCGGCGCAGGGCCGTTCCACAGCCAAAGCACCGAGGCGTGGTTCTTCCACGTGCCCGGCTTGAAGATTGCGTACCCCTCCACCCCGGCCGACGCGAAAGGACTTCTGCGCATGGCGATCGAAGACCCCAACCCCGTCTTGTTCTTCGAGCACAAGTACCTCTACAGGAGCCTGACCGGGCCGGTCCCGGAGGAAGACTACTTGTTGGAGTTTGGGGTGGGCCGCGTGGTCCGCGAGGGCCTCGACGCCACGCTCATCACCTACGGCTTGGGCGTGCAATGGGCGGAGCAGGTGCTTGACGAGAATCCAGAATGGAGCGTGGAGGTCCTCGACTTGCGAACGCTGTTGCCCTGGGACGAAGAGCTCGTGATGAAGAGCGTGTGCAAAACGGGCAAGGCGCTGGTGCTTCACGAAGACACGATGACCGGCGGCATTGGCGCGGAAATCAGCTCCCGGATCCACGAACGGTGCTTCGAGCACCTCGACGCCCCGGTGGTGCGTACCGCGAGTTTGGACACGGCCTTTCCGTTTGCCCAAGATCTGGAGCGGAATTTCATGGCGAACGCTCGTCTCGAGAGCGACCTCGAGGCGCTGTTGGCGCGTTAAATCAGGTTGGCGCGATAAATCAGCGCCGAGCCCGCTGCACCACGCGCGGGTTCTTGATCATGGCCTCGACCTGCTTGATGTCGTTCTTCAGCATGCCCTTGGTGTCGAGGCGCTTGGCTTCCTGAATCATAATCATCGCCTTCTTGCGGTCTTGTTTGGCACTCATGCACACCGCGAGGTTCAGCTTCACCGCCGCCTTGTCGTGGTCCTGCTTGAGCCCCAAAGTGAGGGATTTGCGAAGGTGCGACTCGGCTTCGTTGAGGTTCGACTGCATGGTGACACTGCCGAGGAGAAAGTGGTAGTAGCCGCGTTGTCCAGGCCAAAGTTGGCTGGGCTTGATGCGGTTGAGCCACTTGACCGCCTCTTCCATGCGCTGCATCCTCAGGTTGGCAAACGCAACCACCAACCGCACGCTCCGCAGATTCGCCAGCACGAGCACGATGGAAAGGAGTGTCATTCCGACGGCTGCGCCCCAGCTTCCCTGCGTGTACAACAGCACGGTGTACGCAAGAGATGCGGCGGCGAAGAGGAGTTTGAAAAGGCGAATGAGCATGGGGGGAATTTTGGGCTGAATCGTTCGCAAAACTACTCCACAGGCGGTGTACCTTCGTTTCATGAGTCAAATCATGCGCTTGCGTGTCATTCTCGACACCGAAGACGACGTGTTCCGCGACATCGACATCGCGACCAACGCCCCCCTGATGCACCTGCATTTCGCGGTGTTGGATGCCTTCGGCTGGGAGGCCGGTGAGCTTGCGTCGTTCTTCCAAAGCGACGAATCGTGGAGCCGCGGCAAAGAGTTTTCGCTTCTTGACATGAGCGACCCGATGGCGGACGACGGGGCTCAGCCTGAAGACGCCATGAACCAAAGCACGGTTGGCCACCTTATCCCCGAACTCGGACAGCGCGCGATTTACGTGTACGATTTCTTGCGCATGTGGTGTTTCTACGTCGAGCCGTTGTCGCTCGGCGACGCCGACCCGGACGCGGCGTATCCAGCACTGTGTCACGAGTTTGGGACTCCGCCTGCCTTTGACAGCAAAGACGGCGACCTCCTCGAAGGCATGGATCTCCCTTCAGACGAAGAAGAGGACGACGGCAAGCCCTACCGCACGGGCGACCCTGAACTTGATGCCTACCTCGACGACGACGACGACGACGACGACGGCGGTGAAGACGCCGACGGGACGGGACGACGGCGACGATGGGTTTTGCCCGGCGTGGACGCGCCGTGGACGCGGGACGATCGCGAGCGCGGCGTGGCGACGACC
>JBDQOS010000179.1:0-4468 GCA_040261075.1 Flavobacteriales bacterium | reverse complement strand
GTTGTGTGACGTGCGCTTGCCACGAACGACGCCACGGGTCGTGGCGGTGGTTCGAAATCCATGGGAGCGCCAGGTTTCGTGGTACCGGATGATGGTGCGCAAAGGCCCACACAATGCGTTCTCTGACTACCTCCTGCAGCCGGAGGCGTCGGGAGAGCGGGTGACGTTCTCCACCTTCGTGCGCCGCCACGCCGCAATTCAAGAAACGGCGGGGGCCGAGCTGCGACGCTCCCTGAGATCCCATGCGTATCCGGTACGTCCCAAGATGTTCCAACCCTACCTCAAGTGCCTAAGCTGGAACCAAGAGGACTACCTGACGGTTGGTGGGAGCTTCCACGCGGACTGGGTGCTTCGGTTCGAACATTTAGAGGAGGAATGGAACGACCTCGGCGCGCAGCTCAAGCCCGGAGAGGGTTGGTCTGTGCCGCTTCCCCAATCCAACCGAGATCCGCAACGAAACGAGCGCTCCTGGAGGGAAGCGTATCAGGCGGAGGGAGATGTCGACTTTGTGGCCGACGTGTTTCGGCGGGACATTCGAAGGTTTGGCTTTCGATTTGACGGTTAGGCCGAAAGGCTCTTAGCTCAACCCTTCACGTCACGCGAAACTCCGGTCCGTGCTTTTTGCGCATGTAGGAACAAAACCGGCTCCACGTCCGCGGATTGAGGTGCCGCGCCATGGAATTTTCCTTGAGCAGGTACTGACCCACCGTGTCGGGATGAAAGGCGATCGGGCGGTTGGAACGGAGGAGACGAACCCACAGTTCGTAATCCTCCAACCCCCAGCAATGCTTCAAAAGTTCGGAATCCCAGCCTCCCGTTTCTTTCAAATGCTCGGTGTCAAACAGCGCCATGGCGTCGATGTAATTGCCTTGGGTCATCATGCGCTTCCGGTCTGGGGGCGATTCTGAAATCTGGCCCATGTGCTCGCCAGACAGCGTCACCACGTCCAAGGGCCCGTAGGCCGCAACTGCCTGTTCGACGCGCAAGGCATCGTAGAGCGCCTCCAGGGCTTGTGGGTGGACGACGTTGTCTGCGTCGAGCACGAAGAGGCTCCGCGATTTGCTCGTGGTCATGCCCAAATTCCGAGCTCCCGTCAACCCAATGTTTTTCGCAGGTTGCAACATGCGGATGGGGACGCTTGAACGTTCGGCCAATTCAAGGCAAAGCTCCCAAGACCCGTCTTCTCCGCAATCTTCCACCACCACAATGCCCCCTTTCAGGCCGCGCTCTTTGAGGTGCTTAATCGCCAACCCCGCCGAATCGATGGCCTGGGCGACGTAGTCTTTGTACCGAAAGAGGGTGATGAGCACTTCGACGTCCAACATGTCGTCGCGCTCGCTGGCTTGGTTGCGGTGTTTCTTGGCCCCGCGGTGCCCGTAGCGTTTGGCTCGTCGGTATTGATTCAGCCGCTCTGCTTCTCCGGTTGAGTCCATCCAAGGCCAACGGTCGGCCCACGTGAGCCAAACGGAGGCGTACCTGGGGAGCACCGTCATGAAAATCACGAGGGGAGTGATTTTGGGCAGGGTCATGCCCGTAATTTCCGAAATTGCGTACAAATGGTTGTCACCCCTCAGTTTGTTTGGTTGCATCTGCCTCGCACGGGGGGGACGTCCACCACAGAGTTGATGCGCAAAGCTCAAAGGTCGCTTCCTCGTTCGCGGCGTTCGGAATGGGTCATCGACGACGACCGTTTGCGAGACAAACACGACAACCTGCTGTCCCGAGAAATCCGATTGGGACGCGTCGAATGGCCTGATCGTGTGGCCATGACGTTCAGGCCCCTTGAAGACTGGTTGCTCAGCAACTGGAAATGGGCCAGCAAACACGGGTTGCATGTTCCCAAAGAGCGCTACTTGGAGGGCGAGTTTTTTTCCATGCGCACAGGCAAGTGGTGCCCTGCGGATTGGTGGCTCGAGTACTTTGAAGTGGACCAGGTGACACATTGGATCCGAATGGACCGCCTGGAGTTGGATTTGAATGCGTTGTTGCAAAGCGCCGATTCGGCTCTTCCTCATTTCGCGTTGCCACATTTGAACGAACTCGGAGTCACGGAGCCCAGTTCTTTGCGGCCTGCGGCCTACGAGGCCAATCCTCGGTGGGCGGCGTTGGAGGCTGAACTTTGGCCGGATCTCCTCGGCCGCTGAAGATCCCTACCCGCGGGACAGGAATTGGGGGAGCTTGCGCAAAGGTTTGGCGAGCAGGGTCAGGGGCGACGGGGGGTAGCCGTTCATGCGCCAAGCCTGCCAGTCTTCGCGGTGGGCCCGGAGGCGGTGCTTCCACGAGGCGTTGCTCACGCCGCCGGCGCGCATCAAGACGAGGGTCTCGGGCAGGTAGGCGAGCGACATGCCGTGCCGATGAATGAACCGGAGCATGAGTTCGTAGTCCGCGGCCGAGCGCAGCGAAAGGGTGAAGAGTCCCCAGCGTTCGTAGCAGGAGCGCGTGACGAAAAGCGCAGGGTGGGGTGGCATCCATCCGCGGCGGAACGCACCGGGGGAGAAGGCGCCGGCACGCCAGCGGCGCGTCACCTGGCCCAAGTCTTCGGCGTCCACGTAGTGGAGGTCTCCGTACACGGCTTCGGCGCCCGAAGCTTCGAAGGTCGCGGCAACGCGGGCGAGGACGTTGGTGGAGGCGTAGACGTCGTCGGCGTTGAGGATGGCCACGACGTCGCCGGTGGCGGCCCTGATGCCCTTGTTCATGGCGTCGTACAGGCCGCGGTCGGGCTCGGAGATGAGCGTGGCGATGCGGTCGCGAAACGGGGCGAGGGCGTCGAGGGTGCCGTCCGTGGACCCGCCGTCCACGACAATGTATTCGAGGTCGAAGGGGAGTTCAGGATGGGGAACTTGGCCGAGGACAGATTGCGCTGCATCCGCCACGGTGGTGGCGGCGTTGAAGCAAACCGTGACGACGGAGATGCGCATGAAACGGCACTCAGTTGCCCGCCGAGGAGGTGGCGTTGATGGATTCGGTGAGCCACGGCATGTCCAGAGTGCAGGCGCGGTATGGCGGGTCCACACGGACAAACGTCTCGCCAATGCGCTTGCCAATCCACTTGGACAAGGCCTCTTGGCGAAGGTCCGCTTCGACTTGCTGCTGAAACAGGGCGTAGTCGTCGTTGGGGTTGGCGCGGTGGGCCGGGAACCGCTCGTCGAGGCGAATCATGGCCCAGTACGCTTGGTTGTCTTCGTCCAGGAGTTGGACGGGTGCCGAGACTTCGCCCGGGTCGAGGTCCTGAAGCAGGAAGAAAACGTTGGGGTCGAGCTCGTCCACCCCAAATCGCGTTCCCCCGTCCCGAGGGTTGACGACCTGGCCTTTTTGGTTCCGCGTTTCGTCGCGCGTGCTGTGGCTGAGCACCGCCGATTCAAAGTTCATGTCGCCCAGGGCGAGCTTGACGGAAACGGAGTCGATGCGGGCCTGCATGAGTTCCAGGGCCGAGGGGTCGAACGTGGGCTTCATCAGCACGTGGCACGCGCTGAACTGTTCCCCGCGGCGGTCGGTGACGCGCAGGAAGTGGTACCCAAAGTCCGACTCGAACACCGGAGAGTAGCCGCCGACCTCCGTCTCGTAGACGGCGCCTTCAAACTCGGGGACGAATTGCCCGCGGGCGATGTTTTTGTAGCACCCGCCTTTGTACTTCGAGCCGGGATCTTCGCTGTACCGCGTGGCGGCGAGCGTCATGCTCATTTTTCCCGTCTCGACCAGCACGCGAATCGAGTCGAGCGTGTTGCGCGTGCGCATTTTTTGCTTCTCGCCCACCTCCGGCTGCATGACGAGTTCGCTGTAGCTCAGTTCTTCTGGGATGAGCGGCAGGCTGTCGACCGGAATCTCGTCGAAATAGGCTTGGACTTGCGCGGGCGTCGAGCGGACGGATTGGTCGATTTCGGCTTGCATTTTTTGGGCCAAAATCTGCTCCTTCACCGGGTCCTGGAACTCCGCCTTCCACTCGGCGACCGACTTCCCGTATTCCGCTTCAAAGGCCTCAATGGTGCCAAACATCTGCAAGTAGTACGTCAAGCGGCGGTCGATTTCACCCATCACTTCGGCGTCGGTCACCTCCAAGCTGTCGAGGCGCGCGTTGTGGAGCAGGAGCTTCTCAAACAGGATGGATTCGAAGAGGCCGCATTGGTTTTCGTCGGTCACGGTTTGGCCTTCGAGACGGGCTTGGGTGACACGCTCTTGGATGTCGCTCGCCAAGACAATTTCGTCGCCGACCACGGCCACGATGCCGTCGAGACGCTGGTACGATTCGGGGCTCGGAGTCACGTCGACTGTCTCGGTCGCCTCTGTCGTCTCGGTCGCGCCGGGTTGGGCGGCGGCTCCGACAGCCGTTCCCAAGGCGAGCAACGCCGTACCCATGGTCTTCAACAACAAGTTCCGCATCATGTCACGAAGGTAGCGGGGTGGGTGCAAAGGTGGAAACGCGGGAAGGGGGAAGAACTCACAAATTTTCACGACGCAGGTCGCCCTCGGC
>JBDQOS010000178.1:0-12372 GCA_040261075.1 Flavobacteriales bacterium | reverse complement strand
CGTGAACATGTTGCTCATGCTGGGGTGGAACCCCGGAGACGAGCGCGAGCTGTTCACGGTCGAGGAAGCGGCGAAGGAATTTTCGCTGGAGCGCGTGGTCAAATCCGGTGCACGGTTCAACCCCGACAAAGCCAAGTGGTTCCAGGAGCAGCACCTGCGTAACGCGGGTCCGGAAGCGCATGCAGAGGCGCTCGAGGCCTTGGCTCAAGCGAAGGGCGTGGCATGGGATGCTGCGCAATGCAGAGACGTGTTGGACATGATGCTCGAACGCGTGGCGTTCCTGGCTGAGATTTTGGACACGGACTGGATGACGGCCGCGCCGGCGGAATTCAATTCCAAGCTCGTGCGCAAGAAATGGAAGGACGAGACCAGCGGTTACCTGAACGACCTCGCGCAAGTGCTTAAGGGCATCGGAGAATGGACAAGCGAGAACGTGGAAGCCGAATTCAAGGGCTTCTTGGAGGCGCGGGAATTGGGGTTTGGGCAGGTGCTCTTGCCGTTCCGCATCGCGCTTACGGGCGAAGGAGGCGGTCCTTCGATGTTTGACTTTGCCGCCTTCCTCGGAAAGGAGGAGACCTTGGCGCGGTTGGCCCAAGGAATCGAGGCCGTTGAGGGAATTCGAGCTGCAGGAGAATGACGACGACCAACCAAATCCACGTCAAGGGGTTGCGTTTTTGGGCGCATCACGGGTGCATGGAAGAAGAGGCCATCGTCGGCCAGGAGTACCAGGTCGACGTCACACTGTGGGTGGACCTCGCGCCAAGTGCAGCCACGGACGACCTCACCTTGACCGTCGACTACTGCGACGTTCACCGCATCGTCCAGCGTGAGATGAAGGTGCGCAGCAAGTTGGTGGAACAGGTCTGTGGGCGCATCGTGAAAGGCCTTCGCGAAGAGCTGCCCTTGGCGCAGGCCGTCGAAGTCACGCTCACGAAGTTCCAACCCCCCATCGGCGGCGACTGCGATCGCATCGCGGTGGTGATGCAGGGCTGAATCGGGGACGTCACGAGCGATTCGAGGCCGACCAGGTCTCGTCCTTACAAGGACATTTCAGGAACGTGGTCGGGGACCACGAGCTTGCCTGCGGTGGCGGCAACGACGTCGTCCACGCTGACGCCCGGCGCGCGCTCCACAAGGTGGAAAGCACCGTCGCGGATGTCAAGCACAGCGAGGTTGGTGACCACGCGTTTGACACAGCCCACGCCCGTCAAAGGGAGCGAGCACGCGTCAAGGAGCTTGGATTCGCCTGCGCGGTTGGTGTGCTGCATGGCGACGATGATGTTCTCGGCCGAAGCCACGAGGTCCATCGCCCCGCCCATGCCCTTCACCATCTTGCCAGGAATTTTCCAGTTGGCGATGTCGCCGTTGGAGGCCACCTCCATCGCGCCAAGCACCGTCAGCTGCACGTGGCGGCCTCGAATCATGGCGAACGACGTCGCGCTGTCGAAGTAGACCGCGCCCGGCATGGCCGTGATGGTCTGCTTTCCGGCGTTGATCAGGTCGGCGTCTTCGTTCCCCTCCACCGGGAACGGACCCATGCCGAGAATGCCGTTTTCACTTTGGAATTCCACCTCCATGCCCTCCGGAATGTGGTTGGCCACGAGGGTCGGAATTCCAATTCCTAGGTTGACGTACCACCCGTTCTTGACTTCTTGAGCGATGCGCTTGGCGATGCCGTTTTTGTCCAACATGGCGCGTTAGTTTGAAGGGGTTTGTGGACGCACTGTGCGCTGTTCAATGCGCTTCTCGTAGCCTTCGCCTTGGAAGATGCGTTGGACAAAAATGCCCGGGGTGTGGATGGCGTTGGGATCGAGCTCGCCCACCGGAACCAGCTCCTCGACCTCCGCCACGGTGATGCGGCCCGCCATGGCCATCATGGGGTTGAAGTTCTTCGCAGTCGCCTTGTAAATGAGGTTGCCCGCGGCGTCGCCCTTCCATGCTTTCACGAAGGCGAAGTCGGCGGTGAGGGCCGACTCGAGGACGTGGGGTTTGCCGTCGAAGACGCGCACCTCCTTGCCTTCCGCCACTTCCGTGCCGTAGCCGGCCGGCGTGAAAAAGGCCGGGATGCCCGCACCTCCTGCGCGGCACCGCTCGGCGAGCGAACCTTGGGGAATGAGGTCGACCTCGAGTTCTCCGCTGAGCATTTGGCGCTCGAATTCGTCGTTCTCGCCGACGTAAGAGGAGATCATTTTTCGGATTTGGCGTTGCTGCAGCAGAAGCCCCAACCCAAAATCATCCACCCCCGCGTTGTTCGAGATGCACGTCACCCCGCGCACGCCGCGGCGCACCAGCTCCGCGATGCACTGCTCGGGAATGCCACACAGGCCAAACCCGCCCAGCATCAAGGTCATGTCGTCGGCCACCCCTTCAAGGGCGGCTTGGGGTCCAGAGACCACTTTGGAAATCGCCATGGCTGAATGTCGTTGATTCAGAAAATGATCAGTTGAACAAGTCGTCGTCGTCCAACGGGTCAAAGGTAGGACCGCGCAGTTCCGCAATTTCCTTGCACGTCAGCGTGTCGCCGCCGATGCTCTCGGGCCGCGTGAAATCTTCTTGGCTGACGGCGAGGCTTTCGTCCGCGTAGACGTCCTTCATGAAGAAGCCGTAGATCGGAAGGCCCGTGTTGGCGCCTTGGCCCAAACGCGTGGTCGAGAACCGCACCGTCGGGTCTTGCGCTCCGACCCACACGCCGGTGACGAGGTCCGGGGTCAGGCCCATGAACCAGCCGTCGGTGTTGTTTTGGGTGGTTCCGGTCTTGCCCGCCATCGGCACGCGAATGCCGTCGTAGTCGCGCTTGTCGGAGTCGTACCGAATCCGAATGCCCGTGCCCATTTTCTTGCCCTTTTCTTCGTTCCAGGCGCCGTCCACAACGCCCTTCATCATTTGCACAACGCGGTAGGCCGTCCGGTCGTCCAACCCTTGGCGGATTTCCTGGACGGGTTCGTAGATGGGGTTGCCAAACCGGTCTTCGATGCGCGCAATGAAGGTGGGTTCGACGTAGACGCCCTGGTTCACGAGCGAGGCGTTCGCGCTGACCAATTCGCGAAGCGTCAGCTGCGCCACGCCGAGCGCGATGGACGGCACGTTGGGGATGTCGCTTTCGATGCCCAAGGCGTGGGCCAGGTCAATCACGCGGCGCGTGCCGTAGTCCTTGATCAACTTCGCGGTGACCGTGTTCATCGAGTTGGCCAAGGCGTACTCGAGCGTGACCATCTCTCCGTATTCCTCGTCGCTGTTGTCCGGGCACCAGCGCGGAGGGTCGCTGCCTGGAGGGAGGTCGATGCAGGTTTTTTGGTTGGGGAATTCGTCGCACGGTTCCGCCCCCAAGCGCAACGCCGTGGCGTACACAAACGGCTTGAACGTCGAGCCCACTTGGCGGCGGCTTTGGCCCACGTTGTCGTACTGGAAGTGCTTGTAGTCGATGCCGCCCACCCACGCTTTGATGTGGCCGGTGGCGGGCTCCATCGAGACCAAACCCGCGTGCAGGATGGCCTTGCGGTGCAGGATGCTGTCGAGGGGCGACAGGACGGTGTCCACGGCGCCGCGGTGCGAAAACACCTTCATGGCGACAGGCTCGTCAAACACGCGGCGCATCTCCTTGTCGGTTCGGGCGGGCCAGGTGTGGCCGCACCCTCCCTTCTCGCCGTTGCATTCGTGCCCGGCAGAGCCGTCGGCCCGCGCTTTCGACACGATGTAGAATCCGGGGCGGTTGCAGGACGGGCACAGCTTCCCAATCCCCTTCTTGTGCCGGTCCGAGTCGCGCATCGCCACGTCCAGGATGGCCTGGCGCGCCTCCGGTTCGATGTCTTCAAAGAACGGCGCCACGTCCTTAGGCCGGTCCCGGAGGTCGCGTTCGAAGCTGGCCTGCAGTTCGCCAGCAAGGTGGCGGTGCACGGCGTTCTCGGCGTAGGCCTGCATGCGGCTGTCGATCGTGGTGACGACGCGCAGGCCGTCGCGGTAGATGTCGTACGGGGAGCCGTCGGCCTTGGCGAGGACGTACTTGCCGTTGGCGTCCTTTTCAGCCAGCATCTCCTTAAGTTCGGCACGGAGGGTTTCGCGGAAGTAGGGCGCCGCGCCCTCGTCGTGGCTGACGCGCTGGAATTGCAACCCCAGAGGCAGGGCTTGAAGCGAGTCCGCGACGGCATCTTCGAGGTGACCGTATTTGGCCATTTGGCTCAGCACCACGTTGCGGCGATCCTGCACCAATTCCGGACGGCGAAGCGGGTTGAAAAGCGCGCTGTTTTTCAGCATGCCCACCAGCATCGCAGACTCCTGCACGTTGAGCTCCGCGGCGGGCTTGTTGAAGTACACGTTGGCCGCACTCTCGATGCCCACCGCCTGGTTGATGAAGTCGTAGCGGTTGAGGTAAAGCGCAATAATTTCCTGCTTGGTGTAATGCCGTTCAAGTCGGGAGGCGATGATCCATTCCTTGGGTTTTTGGAGCACTGCTCGCTCGAAGAAACTCGTCGTCTCGTACTGGTCGGTGAAGAGAAGCTTGGCGAGTTGCTGAGTCACCGTCGACCCGCCGCCGCGCTTGCCCATGAACGCAATGGCGCGCGCCAAGCCAATGAAGTCAATGCCGGCGTGGCTGTAGAAGCGGGCGTCCTCGGTGCTGATCAAGGCGTCCACCAAATGGGGCGGAAGCGTCTCGTACCGGGCGTCAGAACGGTTCTCGGTGTAGTACCGGCCCAAGATTTTGCCGTCCATGGAGTAGACGCGGGTGGCCAAATCGGTCTTCGGGTTCGCCAGGGCTTCCGTTTCAGGCAGATCGCCGAGACGCGCGAGCAACACCAGCCCGCCCAAGCCCAGCAGCGGGCCGAGTCCCACCAACCACAACAGCAATTTCCAGGGAATGCGCTTCATGGGTCCAAGATGCAACGCGACACGCCTCGCAAAGGCGCCCTTTGAATTCGTTGTGAGCACCGGTGCGTGAATTGCTCCCGGGCGGGGGGCGGGGGGCGTACCTTTGCGTCATGGTTGCCTTGATCAAAGCCGCCCAGCTTTTGCTGAGTTTGTCCATCCTCGTGGTGCTCCACGAACTCGGCCACTACTGGGCCGCCCGCGCCTTCAAAACGCGCGTCGAGAAGTTTTACCTGTTCATGAACCCCGGTTTTTCGCTTTTTAAAAAGCAAATCGGCGAAACCGAATGGGGCATCGGCTGGCTTCCGCTTGGCGGCTACGTCAAGATCAGCGGCATGATCGACGAGAGCATGGACACCGACCAAATGGCGCAACCGCCCCAGCCGTGGGAGTTCCGTTCCAAGCCGGCTTGGCAGCGGCTCATCATCATGTTGGGAGGGATCCTCGTGAACTTGGTGCTCGGATTCGTGATTTACAGCGGCGTGCTGTACTTCTGGGGAGAAACCAAGCTCGCCAACGAGCACCCCGTCAACGTCGACCCCGCCCTCGAAGCGCTGGGCTTTCAAGACGGAGATCGGGTTTTGGGCTACAACGGCGAAACGCTTCTCTATTACAGCGACTTGCGCATGGAGGGCTTCAACAACCGGGTCACGCAGGTCGACGTGCTGCGAGACGGAAAGATGGTGTCGTTGGAACTCGAAAAGGAACTCGGCCAAACCTTCATCGACGAAGGCATTCGCCGCCCGTTCTCCCTCCTCTACCCGTGCGAAATTGCCGAAGTCGCGCCCGACAGCCGAGCGGCCGTGGCGGGATTGGAGGTCGGCGACCGCATCCTGTCCGTCGGCGACATGACGTTGCCTTACTTCGAAACAGTTCGGGAAGCGATTCAGTCCCACCCCGAGACGCCCGTGCGCCTGAACGTCGAGCGCGACGGTCGGCAACTCACTCTTGACGCGGTCCCGGACAGCGCGGGAAGCCTCGGCTTCTTCGTGCAACCCGCCTCGCATTACGCGGACATGTTCCCCACGACGCACCTCGAATACGGCGTCGTCGCCTCCCTCGGCGCCGGGTTCACCACGGCCTGGGAAACGCTTCAGGATTACGTGCGCTCGATGCGCTTCCTGTTCACCAAGAGCGGAGCCTCGCAAGTGGGCAGCCTCGTCACGTTCGGAAGCATCTTCGACGCGGGCTGGGACTGGGAGATTTTTTGGCGCAACACGGCCTTCTTCTCGCTCATCCTGGCGTTCATGAACCTGCTGCCGATTCCCGCCCTGGACGGCGGGCACGTGATGTTCACCCTGTACGAGATGGTTGCCGGCCGTCCCGCTTCCGAGAAATTCTTGGAGCGCGCCCAAATGATCGGCATCGTCCTTCTCCTGTCCCTCATGGTCTTCGCCCTCGGAAACGACTTCTGGCGTTTGTTTACTGGCGGATTTGGGTGATTTTGCGGGCATGACCCTTGTGACCTTCTTGTCCCCCTTGCTCTCTGTGCTTGACCTCGAGCTTTCCGCGGACGACATCAACGCCTACGGCTTGGTGATTGGCGGCAGCGCCGTGGTGATTCTTTCCTACTTCGCCAACTTGCTGGCCAAACGCACGAACATCCCAAGCGTGCTTGTGCTGATCGCCATGGGCATCGGCCTGCGTCAAGGCCTGAGCGTGGTGGGGCTCCACCAGATTCCGTTTGAAGGACTCGTGCTGGAACTGCTCGGCACGGTCGGGTTGATTTTCATCGTCCTCGAAGCCGCCCTCGAACTGGAACTTCGCAAGGACAAGCTCACCCTCATTTTGCGCAGCGCCACGCTGGCCTTGGTCGCTTTGGGACTGAGCACGGCCGCCATAGCCGCCTTTTTGCACCTGTTCCTCGACATGCCCGTGCTCAACGCGGTGGTGTACGGCATCCCGCTTTCCATCATGAGCAGCGCCATCATCATTCCGAGCGTGGGCGGGCTGTCGCCGGCCTCCCGCGAATTCATGGTCTACGAAAGCACGTTCTCGGACATCTTCGGCATCATGGCCTTCTACCTGTTGCTGGGAAACCAAGAGGCCGCCTCGGGCGGAGAGGTCCTGACCAACGTCGCGTTCAACCTCCTCGGCACGCTCGCCATTTCGGTGGTGGTGGCCTACCTGATGGTGTACGTCTTGCAAAAGATTGAGAGCGGGGTTCGGCTCTTTTTGAGCATCGCCGTGTTGCTTTTGATCTACGCCGTCCAAAAACTCTTCCACCTCAGCCCGCTCATCTTGATCTTGATCTTCGGGTTGATGCTGAACAACCACAAACTGTTCTTCCCCGATTGGCTCGGCATCACCAACGGCTGGCCGGGCAAATTGCTGAAGGACGACCGGATGAAGGCCCTTCACCACGACTTCCACATCCTCACGCTCGAAAGCGCTTTCGTCATCCGGACGTTCTTCTTCGTGTTGTTCGGCATGACGGTGAGTTTGGGCGTGCTCCTGGACTTGGACGTCCTGTTCCAAGGCCTCGTCATCAGCGTGCTCTTGTACGTGGTGCGCTTGATCCTGCTTCGGGCCATGCGCCAAACGCCCCTTTCCCCCTTGCTGTACATCGCCCCGCGCGGCCTGATCACGGTCTTGCTGTTCTTCGCCATCGAATCCCAGCACGCCGAGCTCGTGTTTGCGGGCTTCGACCAGGGCGTGCTTTTGGTGGTCATCTTGGCCACGTCTTTGGTCATGACCGCGGCGCTCATCCAACACGGCAGCGGCATCCAGCCCGTCGCCGACCACGACATCGGCGCCCTTCCCAACGCCCCGCGCCCTTCCGACTCCGCCCTTTCCCGTGGAGACAACGGGGCGAATGCAGCGGGCCCTGAGACGGTCCAAGATGGGGAGGGGGACGCAGCCACGGCGGACGTCACGCGCGGAGGTACGCCCGGCCCGGCAGGCGACGAATCCACCCCTGCACCTCAAGGGTAAAGAGCTGCCGGTCGAGGGTCGGGGGGGTCAGCCCCAAGCGTGCGTTCAGTTCAAGCCACGAAACCGGTCGTGTGGCCGAGAGGGCGCGCCAAACGTCCCGGCAACCCGCAGGCACGCCTGCCGTGTTGGGGGCGGCCGAGCAGAACGAGGCCCCGCGGGCTCGGGCCTGCGCCGCGTCGGCCACGGCACGCCACAGCGACTCTACGTCCCGCACGGGGCGGGCGAGGTCGTCCGCCACCAACGCGCGGTTCCCTGCCCACGCCGCACCGCGGTCGCCGTGCCAAAACGCAAACACGTCTCGGTCCTGGTCAAAAGCGCACCGCGCCGAAATCAGGGAACCGCCGCGGGCCGGGCTCTGCACCACCACGGTGCTCGGCGCCAACCCCGTCAAAATCCGGTTCCGCGAGGCAAACATCCACCGCTCGACCTGCGCGCCGGGCGGTTGTTCCGACACCAGAAGTCCGCCCGCGTCGAGAAGCCGTTCGGCAAGCGGCACGTGCATCCGGGGGTGGATCGACGCCAGGCTGCACGGCAAAACGGCCACCTGCGCGCCAGGACATGCGCCCTCGAGGGCACCGGCATGGGCGCGGCCGTCAATTCCCCGCGCAAGTCCGCTCACAAGCCGTCCCCCCGCCTCCGTCCATTCTCGCCCGATGCGCTTCGCCCACGTCGCGCCCCGCGCCGTGCACGACCGCGTGCCCACCACCGCCAAGGCCCGACCCCATTTCCCTGCTTCCGGCACCGTCCCGAGCGCGTACAGGACGGGAGGAGGGTCCGGAGTTTGGGCGAGGAGCGGGGGATAGCGCGGGTTCCCGAGGGTCAGGATCTGCGCGCCGAGCTGACGGGTTTGCTCCCGCCACCCCTCCGCGCGGTCACGCGCCGCCTGCGCCGCTTCCGGATGTTCCCGAGCCCACCTTCGCCACGCCTCGCGCACGTCTCCGACGCGCTCCACTTCGCGCCGCACCGCCACCGCACCCCACCCGGTCCGCGCCGCAAGACCCATCCACGCCAACTCCTCATTCATTCCGCCAAAGGGATTGCGAACCTTGCCATGCGCGCAAGGCAATTCACACCCGAGGGCGGATGTTTTGCACACGTCGCCGAAGAAGGGGGATTGTGTTGTTATTTGGCCTTATGCGACTTCTCCAACTCGCCACACTTCTTGCCCTCGGAGCGCTCTTGGGAGCCTCCTCCGACGCGTGGAGCCAAACCGTCCAAGGCCGCGTCCTCGACGGCGCCGGCCAACCGGTCCTTGGCGCGTACCTGACCAACGGCGTCGCCACCGTCGCCACGGATCTCGACGGGGCCTACACCCTCGCACTCAAGCCCGGACAGCACACCGTGATGTGCACGTTCATCGGCATGGCCAAGCAAGAATTCAAGGTCGAGCTGACCGCAGGACAAACCGTCACTTGGAACCCCGTCATGCAATCCGCCGCAGAAGCCTTGGGGCTGGTGGTGGTGTCCGCGGGTCGATTTGAGCAAAACGCCTCGGAAGTGACCGTGTCGCTTGAGGTGCTCAAGCCTGCCCTGGTGGAAAACAAGGCGACCACCTCGCTGGAAACGGCGATTGAGCAGACGCCTGGGGTGAGTTTGGTCGACGGCGAACCCCAAATCCGAAGCGGCAGCGGTTTCAGCTACGGCGCCGGCTCCCGCGTCATGGTTCTCGTCGACGACCTTCCCGTCCTCAGCGGCGATGCAGGCCGACCCACCTGGGGCTTCCTTCCCCTGGAGAACCTCGAACAAATCGAAGTCATCAAGGGGGCGAGCTCGGTCCTGTACGGAAGCGCCGCCCTGAGCGGGGTCATCAACATCCGCACGCGCTACCCAGACGCCCGGCCACTCACGCGCGTGAGCTTGCAGCACGGCGTCTACAGCGACCCCCAAAGCGCCGAAGAGAGCAAGTACTGGGACGGCACGCTTCAGCAAAGCAACCTGCGCTTCCTGCACAGCCAACAACTCGGTGGATGGGACATCGTGGTCGGCGGGAACGTCCTTGGCGACGACGGCTTCAAAGGCCCGGAAATCTATTCGGACAGCCTCGGCGTCCCCCTTGACACAGCCTCCATGAACTACAACCCCCTCACCGTCGACCGATGGGGCGCCAACTCGCAAGCCCGATTCAACGTGAATTTGAGGCGACGCGAGACGGGCATTGAGGGATTGAAATTTGGGCTGAACACGAACTGGCAGAAGGGCGAGTCGCTCAACACGCTCATTTGGGAACGGGCCTACGAGGGCCTTTATGGCAGCTCGGAAGGGGCAGCCACCCGCACCAAGCAGCTTGTCGGAACGGTCGATCCGTACGTCGAATACCTCTCGCCAAGCGGCACGCAGCACAGTTTCCGCAACCGCTGGCAGCACCTCAACAACGACAACGACAACGACCAAAGCAACGCCAGCCACGTCTTCTACTCCGAGTACCAAGTCCAACAACGCGGCGAATCTTGGGGGCTGGACGGCTTGGTCTTGACGGCCGGGGCCGTTCACCAACTCACCCGCGGTCGCGCTCAGCTTTACACAGGCGGAAATGCCGACGGGCTGAACACCGCCCGCAACATGTCGGCGTACGTGCAAGCAGACCAAAAACTCGGCGAGCGACTCAACCTCTCGGCCGGCATGCGCTACGAGCACTTCAGCATCAACGACAGCACGGCGGCCAAGCCCGTGTTCCGTGCCGGCCTCAACTTCCAACCGGCCGAAGCCACGTGGCTTCGCGCGAGCCTCGGTCAAGGGTTCCGCTTCCCCACCATTGCCGAGAAGTTCATCCGGACCGGACTGGGCCCCCTCCAAGTCTACCCCAACAACGCCTTGCGCCCGGAGACCGCCGTCAACGTCGAAGCCGGCGTCAAGCAGGGCGTTCAAATCGGGGGCTTTCAAGGGTTTTTGGACGCCGCGGCGTTTTTCCAGGAGTACGAAGACTTCATCGAGTTCACGTTTGGGCAATGGGGCACGCTCGCCGACCCGCTTGCCGGAAACGGGTTCCGAAGCCTGAACACGGGTCGCTCCCGCGTCACAGGCTGGGAAACGTCCTTGATGGGACGAGCCCGCTGGGGGGAAACCACCCTCGACGTACTCGCCGGTTACACCTACACCAACCCCGTCAGCCTGACTCCGGACTACCTCTACTCCGTGGTCACCAACGCTTCCGGGGACACGGTTGGCGGAGCGAACTACCTCAACACGAGCCTCGACACCGCAGGCCTGGTGTTGAAATACCGTTCCCAGCACCTCGTCCGGTTTGACGCCGAATTGCGTCGAGGCCCTTGGTTTGTGGGCGCCAGCGCTCGCTACCAAAGCGCCCTCCAAAACATCGACGCCGCGTGGATCGTGTTCGAATCCCTCGGAGTGGTCGACTGGGGCTTGTCAGGTTGGTTGGAAGACCACCCGACGCTGCCTTGGATTTGGGATTTCCGAGCAGGATACGCCCTTTCCGACGCACACAAACTTTCGGTGGTCGTGAGCAACATGACCAACGCGGAGTACAGCATCCGGCCTCTGGCCATTGAATCGCCGCGGCTTGTGAATGTGGTCTACACGTACGAAATTCACTAGCCCGCAACGGCAACCTACCGATCTGACATGAACTTTTTGGCGGTCATTCCCGCGCGTCACGCCTCGACGCGCTTTCCCGGCAAACCCCTCGCCTCCATCGCCGGCTTGCCCATGATTCAACGCGTGTTCACGCGCGTAAAGGAGGCCGAAGCCTGCGACAAGGTGGTGGTGGCCACCGACGACGAGCGCATCGCGGCTGTCGTCCGAGACTTCGGAGGCGACGTGGTCATGACGTCCGACGATTGCCCCAACGGCACCGTTCGATGCCACCAAGCCGTCGAGCTCCTCGAAGCGCAGGGACACACCTTCGACGCAGTCTTGAACATCCAAGGTGACGAGCCGTTTGTGCATCCCGACCAAATCAGGCAGCTCGCCGACCTGTTGCGCAAGCCCGACGCCGCGGTGGTCACGCTCGCCAAGTCCATGCCGGCCGACCCTGAGATTCATTCGCCGCACCGCGTCAAAGTCGTGCGCAACATGAAGGGCCGGGCCCTGATGTTCAGCCGCAGTCCCCTTCCGCACGGCGACGGACCGTGGCTGCAACACGTGGGGCTGTACGGGTTCACCCGCACGGCCCTGGAGGCCTTGGTGCAACTCAGCCCCACCCCCCTCGAGCAGCGCGAAAAACTCGAGCAACTGCGGTGGCTCGATCACGGCTGGCGCATTGACGTGGGCACGACTCCCCACCTCACCCCAGCCGTCGACACGCCGGAAGACTTGCTGGCCATCGAAGCCATGATTGCCAGCGGCGACCTCTTCGGATAGCGGTCGGCGACCTGACCTGTATCTTCGCAACCCCGCACGCAGTGTGCGGAAGTAAATTCGTTGAAATGAACATGCGAACTTTTGGCGCGGCAGCCGCCGCCGTTTGGGCCCTCACCGCGGGCTGCAGCAACCCCTCTTCCACTGACATGAAGACCTCTGACTACGTGACCAAGGCCTCGGAACTTCCGACGCCTCCTGACGCGGCAAAAAAGCCACACACCACCGACATCCACGGCTTGCAATTGCACGACGATTACT
>JBDQOS010000177.1:0-3464 GCA_040261075.1 Flavobacteriales bacterium | reverse complement strand
CCACCGCGGTGGAGGAAGAGTTCATGGCGGGCTTGACGGTCGCTCCCAACCCCACGTCAGGGGAGGTGCGTGTTGAATTGAAGAACGGGTTCGTGGCTCAGCGCATTCAGGCTTTTGATGCCCTTGGGCGCCCTCTGGCGGAGTGGGAGGCTGGCGAGATTCGCGGCACGCTGGATTTGTCCTTGTGGGGAAGTGGCGTCCGCTACGTCACAGTGACCACGACCGATGGCTGGAGCACGACACGCCGTGTTGTGGTTCAGTGATGTCAGCGAAGCCACGTCAACTGATTGCGCTTGACGCGTGTCTTGAACGCCCCAAACATCACCGTGACGCTGTCTCCGTTGACCGCGACAACGTCTCCGCGTTCTTGTCCCGTGCGAAGCCGAACGAGCGAGCCCACCACAATTTTCTCGCTCTGGTGGTTGGGCCGACGCTTGCCTGAATTCTTGGACTTGGGCTTCCCGCGCTTGGCCTGCTCTTCCTGACGAGCCTTTTCCTTCGCGAGGTAGGTTTTGACCTCTTCGAGGAGCGCTTTGTTTGGCTTTCCGGACTCAAACCGGTCGATGAATTGCGTCAGCTTGGTGCTTCGAACCCGCGCTGTGTTGAGCGCATCGAATTGCGAGTTCAAGTTGCGCTCTTTTTCTTCCATTGCCTCTTTGAGCTGCTCCGCTTCTGCAGTGGCTTTTTCCGCCTCCAATTCGGCTCGAAGTTGCTTGTTCGTCAACTTGGCGAGCTTGGACTTTTCCTTGTGCAGGTCGCCGAGAATCCCGTCGAGTTCCACCCGGCGCTTGTCGAGCTTGCCCTTGGCACGTTCGATGAGTTGGGCTCCAATGCCGTTGATTTCGGCCACTTCAAAGGTGAACGAAGACCCCGGTTGTCCGACCTCCAGTTGGTACATGGGGGCGAGGGATTCACGGTTGAAGAGCATGCTTCCGTTGAACGCTTCGGGCAACTTGGCAGCGCGTGTTTTGATGTTGGCGTAATGCGTTGTGACGACCCCAAACGCCCCCTTGTCGTACAACTCCTCAAAAAACACCTCGGCCAGCGCGCCGCCCAATTCAGGGTCCGATCCCGTCCCGAATTCGTCCAAGAGAAGAAGCGACTTCGCATCCGCGACGTTCAGGAAGTGTCGCATGCGACCTAGTCGGTAGCTGTAGGTCGACAGCTGGTTTTCGATGCTTTGGTGGTCGCCGATGTCGGGGAGGATGGCGTTGAAAACCCCCACTTCGGAGACGTTGTGGCAGGGCACGAGAAGGCCGCTTTGAACCATCATCTGAAGAAGCCCGACCGTCTTCATGGTGATGCTTTTTCCGCCGGCATTGGGCCCGCTGATGACGAGCATGCGTTGCGACCGATGGAGTTCGACGTGCTGGGGATGCGTTTCTTTTCCTGCAATCCGGTTGGTTTGCTGGAGAAGCGGATGGTAAGCCGACAGGAGGTGGAGCCCGGGTTTTTTTCGGATTTGCGGGAGGCTTCCTTCAAGCTTGGAGGCCAAACGCGCGCGCGTGCCAATCCAGTCCAGTTCCGTCAAACTCCGTTGGTAACCCTTGATCGCAGGCAGGTGCTGGCGGATGTTGCGGGTCAAGACGCGCAAGATGTTTCGAATTTCCTTGCGCTCGTCGTCCCGCAACATCTCCAATTCCTGGTTCAGGGGGATGCACGGCCCGGGCTCGATGAAGGTGACGGACCCCGTGTTGGAGGATCCGAGGACTGCGCCGCTGATTTGGCGCTTGTAGCTGCTCAGAACGGCCAGGGCGCGGCGTTCTTGCACAAAGCCCTCGCGGATGTCTGCCAGGAATCCCCGTTCCTGGGTGTGCTTCATGGCGCGCAGAAAGGCGCGGTTGATTTTCCGCCGCACAGCCGTCATGTCCTGTCGAATGGCCGACAATTCGGGAGAGGCGTCGTCGCGAATGTTGCCTTTGGCGTCGAACACGGCGTCGATGGCCTCGATGAGTTCTTCGTTGGGTTCTTGGCCTTCCACGACTTTTTCAAGGCGCGGCCACGGGTCGTCGGATTGGGCCAGAACCTCCAGGACCAAATTCATGATGCGGGAGGCCGTGGCGATTCGGCGGCAACCCGCCTCGTCGAGGACGCTGTCCCGCACGCTCAGGAGCTTGATTTCGCGACCGAGTTCGTCGAATTCAATCAGTGGAAACCCATGCCCCCCTGAACGGATTCGACGCATTTCGTCGGTTTCGTTCAGCCGTTCGATGACCCAAATGCGGTCCTTGCTCGGCACGAGGTTGCGAGCCCGTTCCGCGCTGGACGGGCATCCAGCAAGCTCGGCCAGGAGCTCTTGGATCACGTCAAATTCGAGGTCTTCCGCCACGCGGGCGTCGTAATGGTCGATTGGAGCCCCGGGTTTCATCTCCGGCCGGGTTGGGGCAGGGGAGTTCCCTGCAATTTGAGCACTTCCCTCTGAACGTGCTCGACAGCGCGGTGAAGCGCATCGTCACGCGAATTTGCGGGGCAATCAAACCACGTGGTGGACGAATCTTTTCGGAACCACGTCATTTGGCGTTTGGCAAATTGTCGGGTGTGGGTAATCACAAGTCGGACGGCTTCGTCAAGGGTGAGGGTGCCCTCCACGTGTTGAAACAACTCTTTGTAGCCCACCGTGTTCAATGCGTTTTCGTGGCGCAGAGGCAGGAGCTGTCGCGTTTCTTCCAGCCAGCCCGCCTCCATCATGGCGTGGGTTCGGCGCGCGATTCGCTCGCGCAATTCTTCCCGGTCGGGGTTCAGACCCACCGAAACGACGTGCCACGGCCGGGCCTTTTGATCTCCAGAATGAAAGCTGGAAAAGGGGCGTCCTGAGGCCAAACACACTTCGAGCGCCCTCACAACGCGCTGGGGGTTGGACGTGTCCAAGACGGCCACGTGGTCGGGGTCGAGTTTTTCGAGCCGCGCCACCAAGGCAGGCAGGCCGAGTTCAGTCACTTCTCGGTTCAGGATCCGGCGCAGGTCGAGGTCGGCCGGGAGGGGGTCAAGGCCTTCAAGTGCGGCCTTGACGTACATCCCTGACCCTACGGCCAAAATGGCCGACCCGCGTTCGGCACAGAGCCGGGTCAAGAGCGGCACCGCATCTTCTTCAAACGCACCTGCGCTGTACAGTTCGGTGGGGTCGAGGAAATCCACAAGGTGATGCGGCGCGGCGGCGCGTTCAGCGGCCGTGGGTTGCGCCGTTCCAATGGCCATTCCGCGGTAAACCTGGCGGGCGTCTGCGTTGACAATCTCGGTGCCGAGGCGTTGAGCAAGGGCGACGGCAAGTTCCGTTTTGCCTGACGCGGTGGGGCCCACCACAGACACCACCACTCCAGGATTCGCCACCTCCGTCACGCCCATCTATCAGTACAGGTCGTCCAAGTCGTCGATGGAGAGGTGCTCACCGCCACCGTATTCGTCGTCGTCCTCGTCGTCGAGGTAGGCGTCGAGCTCGGGGTCGCCTGTGCGGTAGGGCTTCCCGT
>JBDQOS010000176.1:0-3410 GCA_040261075.1 Flavobacteriales bacterium | reverse complement strand
CCAGGTAGTTGTACAGGGGTTGAAGGCGTGGGTGAATCGGCGTAGATTCAGACGTCCACAATTCTCCAGATTCATCGTCCTTCCAGGGATAGAGGAGGATTTTCAAGTCACGGGAAAAAAGGATGCCGAATGCTTCCAAGATTCCCCCGTTGAGGTCCCGGTAATATCGCTCGTTGAAAATTTCAACCAACGTGGCAGCTCCCATGATGACACCCATGCGCTTCTTGGTGTGACGTGAGAAAAACTCCACCAACTTGTAATACTTCTGGTAGTTGCTGATCATCACGGTTTGGCCAATGCTGCACAGCACGTCTGCGCGGTCGAGGAAATCTTGCTCGTCGATGTCGCCCTCTGCACTGAGGTTGTTCAACGTGATTTCGAACAACACCTGAATGTTGTCAGGGTCGACTTTGGGTTCTTGCTTGAACATGGCCAATCCCTTGGCGATCATGTCAATGTTCACCTTGGTGACGGGGCGAAAGCTTCCTCGTATGGCCAAGATGTTCTTTTTGTACAAGACGTCAGCTGCTTGGCGATTTCGGCCGTCAGGTGAGAAAATCACGGCGTCCGTCATCCCTTGCTTTACCAATTGGAGGGACATCAATCGATTGTCGACCTCGGCAAAGTCGGGGCCGTTCATCTGAATCATGTCCACCTCGAGCTGGTCGCGGTCGAGGTTGTCGTAAAGGCTTTGCAACAGTTCCTTGGGTCGTTTGTAGAAGAAGAAAGCCCCGTAGATCAAGTTGACGCCAAGCATGCCCGTGGTTTGCTGCTGAAGCAGCGCGTCTTGCTCGTGGAATCGGGCGTGCAAGATAATGGTGTTGGGCTCTTTGTTTGCTGCAGTTTGGAACTTGACTCCAAACCAGCCGTGGCCTTGGGTGGTCTTGTGGTAGTTGATGGTAGCCACCGTGTTAGCAAACGCGAAGTATTGCTTGGTCGGGTGGTCTTCCCGGTGAATCCGCTCTTCGATCAAGTTGTACTCGTGTTCGAGCATCTTGTCGATTCGGGATTCGCAAACGTACCGGCCCTTGGCTTCCTTGCCGTATATCGCGTCACTGAAATCCTTGTCGTAGGCGGAAATCGTCTTGGCAATGGTGCCTGAGGCTCCTCCTGCCCGGAAGAAGTGCCGAACCACTTCTTGGCCCGCCCCGATCTCGGCGAAGGTGCCGTAGAGATCCTGGTTGAGGTTGATGCGAAGGGCTTTTTGTTTGGCCGAAAGAATGACGCGTTCCAAGTCCACAACGAAATCGGTAAGGTTTGTATCAAAGGTAAGGATACCTTCGTGGCATGAACGGAGCGGAGGTCAAGAGATTGTCCCGGGTGGTGTTTTTAGGGACGGGCACGTCGCAGGGTGTGCCTATCATTGGTTGCGGCTGCGACGTATGTCAGTCGGGCGATGTGAGGGACCGTCGATTGCGAACTTCGGTGGTCATGGAAGCTGGAGATTTGCGTGTTGTGGTGGATACGGGGCCGGATTTCAGGTGCCAGATGCTTCGTGAAGGGATTGCCTCGTTGGAAGCGGTGGTGTACACCCACGAGCACAAGGATCACCTGGCGGGCATGGACGACGTAAGGCCGTTCAATTACTTGCAAAAACGGGCCATGACGTTGCACGCGTCTGAGCGGGTTGAACTCGCGTTGAGACGGGATTTTCATTACGCCTTCGACGAGAACAAACACGGCGGGGTGCCGGACATCTGCCTTGAGCGTGTCACGGATCACGTGCCGTTCGAGGCCGGGACCATGACCTGGCATCCGTTGCCCGTCCTGCACGGAGAATTGCCCATCCACGGCTACCGAGTCGACGACGTGGCCTACATCACCGACGCAAACAACTTGCCCGAACCGACCATGAAGGCATTGAACGGAGTGGATGTGTTGGTGCTGAATGCCCTTCGCCCTTCGCCCCATTACAGCCATTTTTCGTTGGGCGAAGCCGTGCAAGTGGCCAAGGAGGTCGGTGCAAGACGCACGTACTTCACGCACGTCAGTCACCTGATGGGACGTCATGAGAACGCAGAACAGTTGCTGCCAGAGGGAATGAAATTTGCGTACGACGGACTCACCTTGGAAAGGACGGAAGCTGGGTGGGAGGAACAGGAATCCGAGTGGCTCGAGAAAATTCGCAAGCGATGAGGATCCTCCAAGCATTGGGCCGGTTGCCCAAAGGCGTTTTGTCTCTGCTGGCGTGGATGCTGACGCTGGTGGCATTGGCTGCAGGGGGGTACCGAGGAAAAGTTGTTCGGGCGAATTTAAGACGGGCCTTTCCTGACCTTTCGTGGGCAGGGAGAACGTTGCGGTTCGTTCAATTTCAGCGGCATTTCACACAACTTTTGGTGGAGTCAGCGAAGCTGTTCCGCATGAACCGTCAGGAGGTGGATTCTGGAATGGTGCACGTTGGCACGGAATTGATGGAGCAGTTGCATGCCCAAGGAAAGCACGTGCTGATTGCGGGAGGGCACATGAACAATTGGGAGTGGAGTGCGCTGACCTTAAGCCAAAACCTCCCGTTCCGAACCATGGCCTTGTACAAGAAGCTAAGTGACGACAAGGGTGAAAAAGCGATGAAGGAATCGCGCAGTCGGTTTGGGTTGGAAATGGTGCGGACCAAAGAGGGGAGGGAGTGGATGGATGCAGCGTCGAAAGGGAATCCGGTGGCGGTGGTCATGGGGTTTGATCAGAGCCCTGCGGATCCGTCAAAATGCTGGTGGACCACATTCATGGGGGTGGAGACGGCTGTTTTCTACGGACTGGAACAATGGTCCCGGAGGTACGACATGGCCGTGGTTTACGCGAGCATTCGACGGGAAGCTCCTTGGAAGTACACGTTGCACTACGAACTCGTTGCAGACGAGGTCCTTGCGTTGCCTGAGGGCGAGGTTTTGGACAGGTGCCTGACCAAACTCGAGCGCGAAATTCACCGGGATCCTGCGCGTTGGCTGTGGTCGCACAAACGCTGGAAACATCGCCGACCTGAGGGACAGCTTTTGCACTCCCGGAATCACACCGCTCAACTCCCTTAATTTCGAAGCATGCAGGGAAACGCGCCGTTGGCAGAACGCATGCGTCCGTCGTCGTTGGACGAATACGTCGGTCAGGCCCACCTCGTTGGAGAGGGGGCGGTTTTGAGGCGAGCGATGAAAGCTGGGACGTTGCCCAGCATGATCTTGTGGGGACCTCCAGGCGTGGGGAAGACCACGTTGGCGCGTTTGATTGCGGCGGAAAGCGACCGTCCATTTCACAGCTTGAGTGCGATTCACAGCGGCGTCAAGGACGTTCGACACGTGCTGGATTCGGCCAAGCGCGACGGCATGTTTGCCGGGCGCGCGTTGCTGTTCATTGACGAGATCCACAGGTTCTCGAAATCTCAACAAGACAGCCTTTTGGGAGCCCAAAAGGCTGTCTTGTTG
>JBDQOS010000175.1:0-5225 GCA_040261075.1 Flavobacteriales bacterium | reverse complement strand
GCCCGCGACATGGGCAGGCGCGGGCAAGAAGCGGTGATCCAACGGTTCAATTGGGCGTCGGAAATTCAGGGGTACGTGAGCCGCGTTTGCCGATGACGACGCGTCAGCGCTCGTATCCCAAGGCCTCGAAGTCGTTGGGGTAGAGTTGCTGAATCAGCTCCTTGGTCTTGGGAGAAAGCCGACTTGCGATGCGCTCGGTGTTTTGTCGGCCCACCACAAGCCGAGGCAGTTTGGCGCTTGCCTCCACCCCCATCACCTTGGCGATGTCCTCCCAGCGCTCGTGCAGCTCTTCAAACTTGAAGACGTGTTGACACCCGGACACGTAATCCGATTGCGGCAACTTGTGGTCCATGTCCTTCTTCGCAAGTTCCCTTCGAATCCAGCGACGAAACAGCGGTTCGAGGAACACGCGAACTTTGCGTTTGTCGATGTCCTTTCGAAGCCAGTAATATTCACTCACGGCCTTGGCGTAAGGGTGGCGCGTGAAGCAAAACGTGGTGAAGTTTTCGAAATCCGGAACCAGGGTTTGAAGCAATGCCGGCGTCAAGTGTTGGGGTGCATAGGTGACCCCGTCGAACTCGTAAGCACGGTAGTTGACCTCGAAAAAATTTTCCCGATTGTCCATGTCGAGCAGGTTGGTGATGCTCGACCCCGCCGTTTTCGGGATGTGAATGAACGCCAGTCGACGCGTTGGACAAAGAGGCATGGTCAGGGGATTAAATGCGGGGACTCTTGATGGCGCATCGCGTTTCTCGCGGCTTCCCACGCCTCGACGTTTTCGCGGACGCGACGCATGGCTGAGCGCTCCCCCAGCCACATGCTTCCCGTCAACACGTCCAACCAACGGTGGGGGTGCAAGGCACGCGCCGCAACTCGCCGAAACGCGCTTCGCCGCCACTCTGAAGCGGTGGAGGTCCCTTCAAAAAACGCCGTGACTTCGGCAGCAAACGCCATGCGCTCGAGGACGGTTGGCTTGGGCCACGGTTTGGGTTTTTCGTCATGAAACAAGGACCCCTCTGGGTGAATCCAAAACCGGCCGCCAGCTTTCTTGAGTCGGTGAGCCCATTCGTTGTCTTCGCCGTACATGAAAAACGCTGGATTGAACCCGCCTACCTGGCGAACCGTATTCAGCGTCATCAGCCAAGACGCGGCGTGAATGAACGGAACCTCAAAGGGGGCGGTGTGCTCGCGCCATTGAGGGGCATACCTCTTGTCGAAATGCTCGTACGGCACCTTGCCTTCCCAATCCCAGTGGATCGGCGACACGACCTCGAGCGCGTGGCCCTCCCGCTCGCGCTGAAGAATCCAATCCGTCATCACGCGCATGCCTTGAGGGTCTACCCGAGCGTCCTGGTTCAACAAATGCACGGCAGGAACTCCCCGGCGGATTGCCTCTTCCATTCCTCGGTTGTTGCCTGACCCAAACCCAAGGTTGGGTCCCTGAATTCGATTCGAAGCGGGAAGGTGTTCACGAAGCCATTCCCACGAACCGTCGGTGGAGCCGTGATCGATGGCCCAAACCTCGCCGGTGCCGGAAGCCTGAACCGACTCCACGAGTTGTGGCAACCATGCTTTGCCGTTGTAAACAACGACGATGTGCAGTACTTCCGGGACCATGGAACGCTCGAAGGTACGACTGCCCGGCTTGAGCTTATCTTGCCAAAAGATGAGGGATTTCATTCTGTTTTTCGAAGAAAAGGAGGGGACGAGCGCCATGATGAGGTGGGCGGACCGGTTCGAACATGTCCAGACGGTTCACCACCAAAACGGCCGAGGCTGGGAACCTCTCGAGCCCTATCATTTGGGGTACGACGTCACGCAAAAAGAGCTCGAAACGCTTCTCAACCTCATTTACCAACGACCCCGAGACGCCCAAGCCTTGCGCGACGCTTACCGCCAAAAAGTCCCTGACCGAAAGCTTGTCACTCTCCCGTCGAACGTCTCTGTGGGATTGAAAATGCGGTGGAAACCCCCGCGCGTGTTGCACGTCGGGGCCGACGTGTTGGATCTCCCGGTAAACCGTTTGTTCAAACGCCAGAGGTACCGCGAGTACCGCGAGTACATGGTCAACATGCTTCACGAAAACGGGGTCGTCCCCATGCTGGCGGTGCGCCAAAACACCTTCAAATGGGCCTTGTCGAAATACCATGGAGACGGCAAGGGAAAGGCTGGACACCTCCAGTTCCAATTGGCCTCAGGAGCCATCAGCAAAGAAGACATTCCCAAGATTCACGTGGATCTCAAGCGATTTGGGAGGTTGATTGACCAGTGTCGGCGCAAGCACGATCGCAAGCGGGAATTTGTCGGTTGGATGAAGTCGCGCGGGATGGAGGTTAGGCCCTTGCTCTACGAGTCGTTTTTGGAAAAGCCGGTGTCCTTTTTTGACGATTTTCTACAAGACCTCGGCCACGATTCTAATCCGGACGACATCCAGCGCGTTTTGACCCAAGACATGGAGCTGAAGCGCGTCCACAGCGGTCATTTGAGTGAATACGTGGAGAATCACCAGGAGCTTCAGGAGCGGTATGGTTCGAGTTTCGAGTCGTGGCCCACATGAAGAGGCGCATCGATTTCATCGTGGTGGGGGCCCAAAAATCAGGCACCTCAGCCCTCCATGAATTCTTGTCTGCCCACCCCGACATTTCCATGCCTGCATCCAAAGAGATGCACTTCTTCAACCGGGTGTCGGAGGCGGATTTCAGCCTGCCCCTGTGGCGCGACCGGAAGCGGGCGCTGTACCACAAGCGGTTTCCGCATTTTCCCGACCCCTCGTTCGTGTACGGCGAAGCCACTCCGCATTACATGACTTGGAACGTGGCCCTGGACCGCATCCGCGTGTACAACCCTGAAGTTCGCATCCTCGCCTTGCTTCGACACCCCGTGGATCGCGCGTTTTCCCATTGGAACATGGAACTCCAACGAGGCCATGTTGGCGGTTCTTTTGACGACGCGGTCCAGCACGAGTTGCTTGAGGTTGAGCACGTTGGAAAGCACTTGGACAAGGTTCACAGCTTCCTTCGCCGTGGATTTTACGTTCCCCAAATTCAGGCCCTTTGGGATCGGTTTGGCTCCGACCGCGTCCTGTTGTTGAAGCACCGCGAGCTGCTCGAGAACCACTCGGCCACCCTGTCTCGCGTTCACGACTTCCTCGGCGTCGCTCCCCACGACGTGCCTCCGCGAGAGGTGCACAGCCGCACGTACGAGAACAGCATGTCTGCAGAAACGCGGTCTCGCTTGTTGACGTTGTACGCGGAGGACGTCGAAGGTGTCGAGAAGCACTTGGGTTGGAATTGCGCCGACTGGAAATCGTAGAGCGTTAGTTTTGGAGTCATGCCGACGAAACGCGTTTTGATTGTCAGTTTTTACTGGCCGCCTTCGGGTGGGGGTGGGGAGCAGCGTTGGTTGAAGTTTGCCAAACTTCTTCCTGAACACGGTTGGGAGCCCGTCGTTGTGACTCCCTCCAACCCCGACGTTCCTGTCGTGGACCCCTCTTTGGAACAGGACGTGTTGGACGGCATGGAAGTTTGGACGTTCCCGGTGTGGGAGCCTTCGCGGCTCCTCAGAAGGCTCGGTCTCGGTGGCGGAACGTCGCGGTTGGGCGCCGACTCACGTGCGAGCACCTCGCGGTTGTCAAGGTTCGTGCGTTGGGTGCGGGGAAACCTTTTTGTGCCCGACGCGCGCGTCGGTTGGGTCCGCCCCACAACCAAAAAGGTCTTGCAACAACTCGAACATCGCCCTGTCGATTTGGTGGTGACGACTGGGCCTCCACACAGCATGCATTTGATTGGCCTCGCCTTGAAACGCGCGACCGGGTTGCCTTGGGTCGCCGACTTTCGCGACCCTTGGTCGACCATGGACTACCTGGACGACTTTGGGTTGTCCTCGACGTCCCGCAAGCGCATCCAACACATGGAGCGCGACGTGGTCGACGCGGCGGACCGCGTGCTCGTCACCTCCCCTGGAGCCTTGGCCGAACTTGGCGTTCCCGAGTCAAAAGGTGCGGTGATTCCCAACGGATGGGACCGCGACGACTTTCCGGAGCACCCCCCTTTGCCTCCCGATCAAGGTCCGCGAGTTCTTGGCCATTTTGGCGCTCTTTACGGTTCTCGAAACCCCCAAGCCCTGTGGCCTGCACTGGCTCAGGCCGGGTGGAAGCTTTTGCTGGCAGGGCCTGTGACGCCCGATGTCCTTCGCGACATCCAAGCTGCCAAGGTGGACTTCTCCCACGTTGGGAACTTGCCGCACAAGAAGTCCGTTGAGCAAATGCATGCATGCCACGCCCTTCTCGTCACGCACAACAACAGCCAATCCGCTCGCTCCTCCACCCCTGGAAAGGTGTTCGAATGCTTGGCCTCAAAGCGGCCCGTGTTGGCGTTTGGTCCCACCGGCAGCGACTTGGAAAGGTGGTGCCTGAATGAAGGCGTCGGCTTCGTTGGCCACGAAGACCCTCGCGGGCAGGAAAAAGCTCGTGATTGGCTGTTGGCGAGAGAGAATGCTGAGATGACTCCTTCGCACAAAAGCGAACAAAAATTTGAGCGGCATGCGCTCGCGACCGACCTTTCGGAGGTGTTCAACACCGTCCTCCGTTCATGAGAACTCTCCACCTCAGGCAATTCCTTTCCCTGGCGGGGGCTTTGGTCGTTTCAACGTCCATGCTTGGTCAGTGGGTTCCGGTCGGCTCCGCGACCGCAACCAACGACGACTGCGTTCAATTGACCACGTCGGCACCCACCCTCGTCGGCGCGGCTTGGTACGATTGCACGTTGAACGTGTCTGAGCCTTTCGACATCACGTTCGACGTCAACCTTGGAAACAACGACGGCGGTGCGGACGGCATGTGCTTCGTGCTGCATCAGGCCGGAACGGGTAACGGCACTTTTGGGACCAGCGGAGGGAGCTTGGGCTATGCCGGCGGCCCGTTTGATCCCTCCCTTTGTGTGGAAATTGACACGTGGCAAAACGGCGACGTCGGCGACCCCAGTGTGGATCACATCGGCATTCAAAGCAACGGCCAAAACAACCACAACGTTTCCCCCCCCATTCAAGCGACCCCCGTACAAACCAACATCGAAACGGGCCAGTGGTACCCGTTTCAGGTGATCTGGGACCCTGCCACGATGCAGTTGGAGGTGTACTTTGACGGGTTTCTCCGCCACGACATCACCCTCGACCTTGTGGGCGGGATTTTTGGGGGGAATCCGAACGTGAATTGGGGGTTTGTCTCT
>JBDQOS010000174.1:0-5872 GCA_040261075.1 Flavobacteriales bacterium | reverse complement strand
TGCACGGGCAAGTCCGGCATCTCGTCAACTCGTGGCGACATCCCAGCCGGGGTGCAATTCACAACAAGAAGGTGATGTTTCAGCGTCCATTCGGCCAATTCGTGGTACCCCAAGCATGGGCGGCCAAACGCCTCGGTCTCGGCAGAGATGTCCCCAGACCTTGACACGCTCACGGCCTCGATGCCGAGCCCCGCGAGCACATGGTGAATCGCCGCAGCGCTGCCTCCGGTTCCCAAGACCAGCGCGCGTTCGTGGCGGTTGGCCAAAAACGGCCCCACGGCGCGCCGAAACCCCCAAACGTCGGTGTTGTGGCCGTGCCATCCGTCGGCTTTTTTCACCAAGGTGTTGACCGCTCCGAGCGCCCGTGCTTCGGGGGAAAGCGAGGCCAAATAGGGAACCACGGACTTCTTGTGCGGCACCGTGACGTTCAGCCCAACCAGCCCGGGATGTGCTTCAAGCAGCGCAGGAAAATCCTCAACACGGGCCAAGTCAAACGTGCGGTACTCAAGGTCTTCGCGTCCCAGTTCCGCGAAGCGTTGGGCGAACAAAGCGGGACTCGCAGAATGCGCCACCGGATGCCCCACGACGCCAAGCAGTTTGGGGGGCGCCGGGTTCATGCGTTTTGGGCCATTCCGCGTTGGGTTCCCCAGCGGTTGAGACCGGCCACCACGGCGGCACCTGCCAAAGCCAAGCCAATCACCGCAGGGAGCTGGACGTCGCTCGCCGAGGGCCCCACGTTTTCCCACAGCCATTCGACGCGGCCGTCGCTGTGGGTGTAAAGCGGCCGAACGTGCTCCTTCCAGGGCCAAAGGGCTTGCAGGGAGCCCACCAAAAACCCAGTCAAAACGGACAACGTCGCGCGCGGGCTTGTGCGGAGCAACTCCTTCAACACGCGGCTGAAGGCGAGCAATCCCACGAGGGCTCCCGCTCCGAAAGACGCGATTTTCATCACGTCGAACGTCTTGACAGCGAGCAGAACGGGGGCGTACGCCCCCAAGATCAAGAGCAGAAAGCTTCCAGAGATTCCGGGAAGCAACATGGCGCAGATGGCGAGCGTGCCGGCCAAGGCCAAGAACGCCGGGTGATCCGATTGAATCATCGGGGGCAACGACGTCACAAAGCCTGCCACGGCGCACCCCACGGCGGCCCAAACCCACGTGTCCACGCCCCACTTCGCCACGTGCCGCCCCACCGTTGGTACCGACGCGGCGACCAGGCCAATGAAGAACGCGCGGAGCAGAGTAGGCTCGTGCTCAAGCAACCAATGCAGAGGCGCCGCAAGTGAGGCGATGGCCGCGCCGATCCCCACGGCCAAGGCGAGCAGGAACGGGCCGTTGACCGCCTTCCATGCGCCGCGAAGGTTCCCGCGTCGCAGCGCGCGAAACCCGTCGCCGCTTAGCGCGGACAAGCTGTCCAAAAGCGGGTCGTAAATGCCCGCGATGAAGGCCACCGTGCCGCCGCTGACTCCGGGAACGAGGTCGGCCATGCCCATGGCGAAGCCTTTGGCCGTGACCTCCCAAGGCCACTTCATGCGACGTCCAGGTTGGGGTCAATTTCTGCAGCCCATGCCGTGATGCCGCCCTCCAAATTGTGGATGTTGTCGAAGCCGTGTTGGTGCGTCAGCGCGTGGGTGACCGCCGCGGAACGCGAGCCGGACCGGCAGTGAATGACCACCGGGCGATCTTCAGGTACTTCCGAAAGGCGCGCCAACACGTCCCCCATGGGGATGTGAAGTCCGTCGAGGTGGCTGACTTCGCGTTCGTACGGTTCGCGAATGTCAATCAGCGTGTGTTCCACTCCCGATTCGCGCCATTCGCGCAATTCCTGGACGGTGATGCTCTTCATAGTCAGTCTTCTGCAAGGGCTTCCTCGTCCGGGATTTGGCGTACGCCTTCGGACATGGCCTCGGGCAAGTTGTCGAAGAAGGTGTCGCCCCGGAGGCCCAAGCGCAGGCATTCAAGAGGAATGACGTCGTGAGGCCCAATGTTGCCAAGGTTGACGTTGGCGCCAAATTGCTTTAGAAACCAGACTTGCTGCGCTTTTTGGGGCGCTTCCCACAAGATGTCTTCCTGCTTCACCTTGGCCAGAATGCGGCGAACGAGAGCCGTGTGCGCCGTGCCGTTGGGCCGGTAAATGCCCACGTTGCCGCTTTCGCGGGCTTCTGCAATGACTTTCCAGCTCCCCGCTTCCAATTCCTGCTGCATCATGGTCGTCCACTTGTTGGGGCTGATGAGGATGCCGGCTTCTTTGGACCCGACCTCACTCAAGACGCGGAAACGCTTGGAAAGGCGGTGGATCATTTCGCATTTGGCCTCTTCTTCAATCACCATCGAACCGTCGCTGACCTCCACGGTTTCCAACCCGAGGTCGTCCACGAAGCGCAGGAAGTCGTCCAACTGCTTCCGCACGAAGTAGGCCTCGAACAAGGTTCCACCTGGGTAAACCATCAGGCCTGCGTCGTGGTACAATTTGATTTTTTCCTTGACGTTGGGCGTCACCACCGAGGTGCCAAACCCGAGCTTCAACAAGTCGACTTTGTCCGCGTTGACTTCCAAAAAATCCTCGGCTTGTCGCAGGCTCAGGCCTTTGTCCATGACCATGGTCAATCCCGATTCACGGGGCTTGCTTGGGCGCTCCGGCAGGTGAGAGAGGTTGTGATTCATTCTTCAGGGTTTCATGCGGGTGTACCGGCTGGCCACACGCGGGTCGTCGAGAAGACCGGGGTAGGTCTCCAGCAACCGATTCATGCCTTCGAAATCCGCCATCAACAAATGGTCGAGTAGGCGCAGGGCTTCTCCGTCCATGCGCAAGGCGAACAGGCTGACAAATTGTTTGTACCCCAACGTGGTTGAGGTGGGGGGGAGGTGCTCGAAAGCATTGTCGAGCAGCATCAACGCTTCTTGGTGAGCTTCAAGGACTTGCATGTTGTCCACACGCTCTTCCCAAGCTTCGAGGTGCTTGGGGTTGCGTTCGAGGAGCTGCACAAGGCAGGTGTCCGCTTCTTCGTGACGTTGAAGTTTCTTCAACACCGTTGCCATCATCAGCAAGGTGTCTTCATGTTGGGGCTCCAAAAGCAACGCTTGGGCGAGGTGTTCCAGCGCAGCCTCGTGTTCTTCACGAAGGTCATCCAGCACCCCGAGGCCGATGTGGGCATCCACAAAATGGGCGTCGAGTTCGAGGCATTGCAGGTAGTACTGCTCGGCTTCGTCCAGGTTGCCGAGGTGTTCAAGGCACTCGCCCATGTAGCAGAACGTGCTTGGTTGCGGGGCGTCAATCAAAAGCGATTCGCGATGCACTTCAAGCGCGTCGCCGAACCGTTCCATGGCCGTCAAGGCCTCGGCTTTTTGGTGGTACGCCGGGGCGAAGCTGTCTTCAATGGCGATGGCGAAATCGTACGCGTCCACGGCTTCTTTGTACCGGCCCAATCGTTGGTGGGCGTTCCCGAGGTTGTACCACGCCGCGAAGCTGTACGGAAAGTCGTCGAGGTACTTCGTGTAGAATTCGGCGGCTTCTTGGATTCGGCCTTCTTTGTCCAAACAAAACGCCAACTCGTACAACGCCGTCTCGTTGGAAGGGTCTTCCTTCAAGGCGCGCAGCAGCACGCGAACTGCTTGCTTCCACTCGCCCATGTTCTCGTGCTCAAGAGCCACGTCGATGTAGATGTCCTTCTTCAATTCCGCGTCGGCGAATTGCAACACTGCCATGAAATGCTGCAAAGCCAACTTGTGCTCGTGCATTTGGCTGTAGATGTTGGCGAGCGTAAGGTGGATTTCCTCGTTCTGCGGTTCGAAGGAAAGCAAGTTTTTTAGACGGGGGATGGCTTGGACGTGTTTGCCGTTGCTGGCGAGGATTTGAGCTTCGCGGAGCTGCAAGGACAAGCTCTCAGGGTACAGGCCGCTGGCGTAACGATGCACCTGCTGGGCCTTTCGCACGGAGCCTCTCTCGAGGTAATGCTCAATGAGCATCTCGAGGTCGTCGTGGTCGAAGAACTTTGAATCTCCCGCTTGGAGCATGGCCTCAAAGGCCTTCGCCAAAGCGAGGATCTGGTTTTCTTCTTGGTGTGGACGTCCTTCGTCGTGCATTCCCTCCTAAAGTACGATGCGATTGTCGGAAGAAAAGGTACGCGAAAGGTTGGATTTTGAACAGGATTCGTGGAAAAAAACACGACCGGAAGCGCGGCCGCGCTTTAAGAACGGCCCTTGAGCCGTGCCTACCTTGCGCGCATGTTGATTGCTTCGATTTCTGGCATCCGCGGCACGGTGGGTGGCCAAGCGGGTGAAGGCTTGAGCCCGGCCGACGTGGTTCAATTCGCGAGCGGCTACGGGGCGTGGGTGCTCGAGCAACGATCCGAGCTTCTTTCCGCGCGTCCACGTGTGGTGGTGGGTCGGGACGCCCGAATTTCAGGGCCTTGGGTGCGGGACGTGGTGTGCGGGACGCTGAATGCCTTGGGATTGGATGTCGTGGACCTCGGGCTCAGCACGACGCCCACCGTGGAATTGGCGGTGCCCGGTCTCGGGGCCGACGGCGGCTTGATTTTGACTGCGTCGCACAACCCCAAGGAATGGAACGCCCTTAAATTGCTGAATGCGAAGGGCGAATTTCTTTCCGCCGCCGCCGGCGACCGCGTTCTGGCACTGGCCCGCGAAGGGGTGACGTACGCCGACGTGGACGGCACCGGTTCCACCACGACGGACGCCTCCTGGCTTCAACGGCACGTCGACCACGTCCTGGAATTGGCGCTCGTGGACGCCCCACGTGTCCGCGCCGCGGGATTGAAGGTGGCGGTCGACGCCGTCAATTCGTCGGGGGGGCTCGCCGTTCCGATGTTGCTTGAGGCGCTTGGTGTCGAGGTTGTGAAAGTCCACTGCGAACCGACGGGACACTTCGCGCACAACCCTGAGCCGCTGCCCAAGCACCTCGCCGACCTGACTGACGCGGTGGTGCGGGAGGGATGCGATTTGGGCATCAGCGTGGATCCGGACGTCGACCGGCTCTGTTTTGTCAGCGAGGACGGCAGTTTCTTTGGCGAAGAATACACGCTTGTGGCCGTGGCGGATCACGTTTTGGCCCACACCCCTGGTCCGACCGTAAGCAACCTGAGCAGCACCCGGGCCCTTCGTGAGGTCAGCGCTTGGCACGGTTGCGAATACACGGCTTCGGCTGTGGGCGAAGTGAACGTGGTGGCCCAAATGCGAACCACCGGAGCCGTGCTGGGCGGCGAAGGAAACGGCGGCGTGATTTACCCGACTTCCCATGCCGGGCGCGACGCGTTGGTCGGCATCGGGCTGTTCTTGACACACCTCGTGGCGAAGGGCGCGACGTGCAGTGAATTGCGCGCAACGTACCCAACCTTCCACATGGTGAAGGACAAGATGTCTCTTCCGCCCGTGGACGTGGACGCTGCCTTGAGGGCCCTCCAAGCGGAAGTGCAAAACGCGGAGATCAACGACGTGGACGGGGTCAAATTTGATTTGGCAGAAGGGTGGGTCCATTTGCGCAAAAGCAACACGGAGCCCATCATTCGCATCTACGCCGAAGCCGCGACTCCGGAGGCGGCTCAGGATTTGGCCGACCGGTTCGCGAACGCCCTGAACGGACACCTTCAAAGCGCATCGGCGCATTCGTAATTTCACCGGCCATGACCCACGCTTATTTGGACAACGCAGCCACGACCCCTGTCGCCCCAGAAGTGGTGCAGGCCATGATGGAGGTGTACCAAACCGTGCACGGCAACCCCTCGTCGACCCACGGTCCAGGCCGAAAGGCCAAGGCTTTGGTGGAGACGAGCCGACGGCGCATCGCGAAGCTTCTCGGCTGCCCACCTCGGACGATTTGCTTCACGTCAGGAGGGACCGAAGCGGACAACCACGCC
>JBDQOS010000173.1:0-3288 GCA_040261075.1 Flavobacteriales bacterium | reverse complement strand
TGCGACATCACCAAGGCGGGCTTCGACCGCGTCTTGCAATTCATCAAGCCCGGCGTCATGGAGTACGAAATCGAGGCGGAGTTCATGCACGAATTCCTGCGTCGCGGCTCCCGTGGCTTCGCGTACACGCCCATCATCGGCTCCGGCTTCAACGCGTGCGTCCTCCACTACATCGAGAACTCCGCCGAGTGCAAAGCCGGCGACGTCATCCTGATGGACGTGGGCGCCGAGTACGGCAACTACGCCTCCGACATGACGCGCTGCATTCCGGTCTCAGGCCGATTCACGGACCGGCAGCGCGCGGTCTACAACGCGGTGCTTTCGGTGATGCAGGACGCCATGAAACTCCTCCGTCCTGGCGTTTCGCTTCACGACTACCACAAGGAAGTCGGCGACCTCATGACGGCCCAGCTCCTCGACCTCAAGCTGATCGACCGCCACGACGTCGAGAAGCAAAACCCCGCTTGGCCGGCCTACAAGAAGTATTTCATGCACGGCACGTCGCACTTCATTGGCCTTGACGTCCACGACGTCGGCCACTGGCACGAGCCCATCGCTCCTGGCCACGTGTTCACGGTCGAGCCCGGAATCTACATCCGCGAGGAAAACCTCGGCATCCGCCTCGAGAACGACATCGTCATCACCGAGGACGGCTTCCACGACCTCATGGCGCACATCCCCCTCGAGGCCGACGCCATCGAGTCCGCGATGAACCCTTGACGGTACCTAAGGCCCGCAAGACTGGCCAAACGCAATCAAAAAGTCGAGCAAGTCGCTAAGCTGGACTACCCCGTCGCCGTTGAGGTCGCCGGGACAAAGCGGCAGGCACGACCCGTCGTCGAGCGTGGCGTCGGGCTGGTAGTTGGGGGCGCCTGAGTAGGTGCATCCCGTGAGTTCGTCTTCGTCGCAGAGTCCATTGAGGTTGAAGTCGTGGCAAGGTTCGTCGCCCGGACCGCCGCCGGGGTCCCCGCCGGCACTCCAGCTGTCCGGCGTAGTGGCGCAGACATCGAATGTCACCAACGATCCGAAGTTGGTGCCCGGCGAAAGGTGGGCCAACGTGTCGCCTGAGGCGCGGGTGAGCAGCAGGGAGCCTCCGTAGGCCAAACCGTCGCCTCCGGTGTCGGAAACGTGCAGGGAATAACATTCCGGAGCGATGCAGGCTTCCTCAACGTACGTGGCGGCTCCGAAGGGGTAGCCGCCCCCAGACCAAACCTCCACACCTCCGGAATCCTGAACCGACCACGCTGTTTCGTTCCCGAAGAAATCGGTCTGAAGCGTCAACGTCCAGGCGTCGTGGCCGGGGTTGGTCAACACGTGCGTGAGGGTGTCGTTGTCGGGAAAGTCGTCCTGGGAACCGTCGGCGAGACGGACTTCGAAAGCCCAAGTCGTGGCGTTGCTGGGAAGAAGGACTTCAGGCAGGTGAAGCTGCGCGGTGGCGCCGGCCGCGACTTCGTCCGGAAACGTGACGGGCGACAACGCCACCCCGTTGACCGACCACGCGACGCGAACGCCTGGTGCGGGGAGGACGCCCTGGTTTTGGACCTGCAAAACCGGGGCAAACAGGGGCGAACAGACCGACGCTTGCTCGAGCGGAAGGGGTCGAAGGTCCACGTCGACGACCGGCACGGCACCCAGGCTTTCGAGCAGCGAAGCGCGGACCGTTTCCAGGCAGGTGCGCATCCGATCGCGTTGCCCGGCCGTGAACGTGTTGCGGCACGAAGTGGGCGTGTAGTCCATGTAGTTTTCGAGCTGGGCGTCCGGGCACGTGCCGCTTGTGCAGGTGGTGTTTTCCAGCGTCACCGGCGTGTCGCACACCTTGTCGCCCGCGCTGTTGCAGTTGGTTTCCGGGTCGCAATCGTCGGTGTTGGAAAAGGTGTGGAGCAGGCTGAAATGATGCCCGACCTCGTGCGTGAGCGTTCGGTTCAGCTCCCGTCCTGGCTTGAGGGTGCCCACCGTCCCAAACGCGTTGTACAACACCGTCACCCCGTCCCGCGCGTCGCCGGTCGGCCCGGTGTACGCAAAGCCCTGCACCCCGTACAGCCCGTTGTTTCCATTGATTTCCGGCACGACGAACACGTTGAGGTAATCCTCGCCGTACCAGGTCGTGAGCGACTTGACCGCCACCTCGTCGGCACCCGGCAGAAAGAGGGAGGAACGGATTCCGTCTTCAGCAAATCCCGGCACACTTGTCGCGTCCACCCGCACAATCCCCGTGGTGGGCTCTCCTTCCGGGGTGCGCTTGGCAAGCCCAAACTCCACCCGGACGTCCACCCCCAACCCTTCGCCGTTGGTTCCAGACACCTTCCGAAAATCGTCGTTCAGGGCCACGATCGCCGAGAGCACTTGGGCGTCGCTGATGTTTTCTTCTTCGCCCACAGGCGACCCTCGGTGCAACACGTGAACCACCACAGGCACCTCGAGCACGACGAGCGAGTCCAAGATCGAAAGCGCACCCGCCCTGCTCTCCCAAACCGAGTCCAGCCACGCCACTCCCAGCGCGTATTCGGGAGACAAACCGACCAGTTCGCCGTGTGCGCCGTCGTGTCCGCAAGGGGGGAGGCCCATGGGGGTTTGGGCGAAGCAGGCGGAAAGCACGCCCCAACACGTGAAGAGGGACGCAGCGCGTGCCACGTCCCTCCTCCAACGGATCGGGGTGCGTTGAGTGGGGTTCAATTCAATCGCAGTAAACCCCGTACATGATCAAAAAGTCCAGCAGGTCGTTGAGCTGGACGTGACCGTCGCCGTTCAAGTCGCCCGGACACGTGGAAATGCACGTGCCGTTGTCCATGGTGGCCGTGGGGTCGAAGTTGGGTGCCGTTGGAAACGTGCAACCCACCACCTCGTCCGCGTCGCACAAGTCATTCTGGTTGTAATCGGTGCAGCAATCGGCGGGGTTGCCGACGCAGCTGTCCACGTCGTCGCAGATGCCGTCGGCGTCGGCGTCGGAAGTGCAGTCGCCACCGCACACGCCGAGTGCGTCAAGTTGGTTGCCGTCGCAGTCGCAGTCTCCTTCGGGGAGGTCCGCGCACCCGCACTCGTAAATCTCGCCAGGCCCGTTGCAGATGCCGCACGCGTCATACGCACCCACGCAGTCGTCCACGTCGTCGCAGATGCCGTCCGCATCCGCATCGGCCGCACACGCTCCACCGCACACGCCGAGCGCGTCAAGTTGGTTGCCGTCGCAGTCGCAGTCGCCTGCAGGGATGTCAGAGCAACCGCACGCGTAGATCTCACCCGGTCCGTTGCACACGCCGCAGGCGTCAAGCGCACCCACGCAGTCGTCGACGT
>JBDQOS010000172.1:0-4091 GCA_040261075.1 Flavobacteriales bacterium | reverse complement strand
TCAGCGTGATTTCTTGCCGCGTTGAAGGGCATCTCGGTGCACCGTCACAGCAATCGTCTTGGCCTTGAAGTAGGCCATGCTGATGTACTGCCGGCCGCCGTAAAGGTTGCCTTCGCCCCAGCTGTTCTTGATGACGAAGTACTCGTTTCCGTTTTGGTCTTGGGCCAAACCCACGATGTGCATCAAGTGATCGTCTGTCGTGGTGTGGTTTTCAAAGCCCACCTGACGGGAGTCTTGAGACACCTTGGCCTCCTGGATCACCTCCTTCCAAAGCTTGGACTCCTGCCCTTCGGCGGGCCAAAGGGCCATGCCGTTGCGGAAGCTGAATCCCTTCTCCGAAACGTCGGCATCCCATGCAACCGTGTACCCGTTCATCAAAGCGTTGCGGACCAGACGCGTCAAATCTTCGATGGGCAGGTTGAGGTAATGCCCGCGTGAAAAGTTGTCGGGAACTTCCAAAACGAACGTCTCGCCAAACTCGTGGTGCGTGAAGCTGGTCGCCGACACGTACGCCGAGGGGTCGATTCCGAGAAAATCCCGGAACGATTCTGGCGTGTACGTCTTGTCGTTGAACTTGAACGACGACGGAAGCGCACCCAAGTAAGCGTCGCAAATGCCCTCCACCGCGTCGCGCCAGTCGTCCGAAAGCACCTTCTGCTCGGACATCGCCTTGACCGCCGCGGCGAGCACCGCGTCCAATTCACTGTGGTTGAATTCCGTTTCACCCGCGTCCAGCCCTGGGAACGCCACCTCGGGAACCAACCCGTAGCCTGACGCGGCATTCAGCACGTCGTGGCACAAGCTCCCGGGCCCAAATTGATGCAACCCGTGATGCCGCAAATACATGTCCGCTTTCAACGGGTAGGTGTAACGCACGGACGCCATCTCACTCAAATCCACGACCTCCCCGCTCAAACGAGCCGCCTCGCTCTCGAGGAAACTCGTGGTGGAGAAGCTCCAGCACGTGCCGGTTTGGCATTGGTCTTTGACCGACGTCGCCGTCAGGTCCGCCAAGGTTTTGAACGAGTACAAGGGGGCGTCTTCCGACGACTGGGCCTGGACTTGGCCGGCCCAAATCAACGCGGCGGAAAGCACCGCCGTTGTCAAGCTTCTTTGTTGCATGGGGCTCAATTTACACTGAACCCCGCCCCCGTTCAACACTCAGAACGACGCCCGGACGAAATCGCCGATTTGGGACGGCATCATCCACGTCACAAACGCCGCGACATTCCATCCCCGGTACGTCTCGGTTCCCAAGCTGATGTTGTCTCGGCTGGCGCGCACGTTCAGCTCGATGTGACCTCCCTCGTCGAACTCCACCGCAATTCCGGCGGCCGCATACCCTCCCATTCCCCATTGCGTCAGGACGTTGCTCGCAGGCGAAAGCGCTCCGCCCGACCCCGCCCCCACAGACGTCATCAAACTCACTTCGTACAAGGAGTTGCCTGCGTTGGGCGACAGGACGATGTAGTTCTCTTCCAAGGACACGGCGTTGGCCAAACCGCCCAGCTCCAAGGCCCACGACGCTCCTTCGGCGATGTAAATGGAGGTCCGGTAGCCGAAGGCCAGGCCCAACCTCTGCTCCTTCCCCACGATGGGGTACGTGCGCACGTCTTCGTTGCCCTGACCTTGATCGGGGATCAGTCCCGTGCTCAAAGACCAAGCACCCTCGGCCGTAACCTGCGCCACATCCATGTGCAGCACCAAGGCCGTCTCTGGGTTCCAGAATTTGGCCGCCTTCAACCCAAAGTACATGGACGGTTTGTACTGCATCAAAGGCAAGCTGTACACCTGCCAATCAGGAAACTCGTTCAAGATCCCGGTCACGGGATGCGTCAACTGCTGACTTTGCAGCTGCTGAAGCCGCTCGGGAATGCTCCACATCTGCGCCCCGGCGTCAGTCAACTCATGACCGCCAGCCCCGTCGTGGAAGTAGGCCGCCTGGGAAAAGCCACGATACACGCCAACGTTGACCCCAAACTCCACCCCCTCACGCGACGCATACGTGTAATCGTCGTCGTCGTCGTCGCCGTACACGGTCATTTGGGCGGAGGCGCTGGCCGCCACAATCCCTCCAAGGCACATCGCCCACGTCGTTTTCCACGTCATGTCTCAAAGTTCGAAAAAAACACTTCAAAGAAAATTGTCGCAATTCACCTACAATTCCGATGGGGTTTGTATATTAGGGTATGGTTTTGATTCAAAACGCTTGCTTCGTGGCTTGTTGCTGCTGTTGTCCAACCCCTCCTTCGGGAAGGTTTGCTGCCGTGGCATGACCGCATTCAAGCGTCAGACTCGACAAAAGGCCTCCCCTCGTGGAGGCCTTTTTTGTTTTCTCATCCGACACACGACACTCAACACTTCCCCCATGCTCAGCTTCATCAACGAAATTGACGACCCCGTCGTCCAGCGCGACATCCTCGACCTGAACCGCCGGATCCTGCTCTTTCGCGAAGGCAAACTCAACGAGGAGAGCTTCCGAAGCCTCCGCCTTGCCCGAGGCGTCTACGGACAGCGCCAACCCGGCGTGCAAATGATTCGAATCAAGGTGCCCATGGGCCTGCTCACGTTCGATCAATTCCGCGCCATCCTGGACGTGTGCGACACGTACAGCACGGGCAAATACCACCTTACAACGCGACAAGACGTGCAAATTCACCACGTCAGGCTTGAGGACAGCCCGGAGCTTTGGGCCCAACTTGAAGCGAGCGACGTGACGTTGCGGGAGGCGTGCGGCAACACCGTTCGCAACGTCACGGCTTCTCCCCTTGCCGGTCTTGATCCCCGAGAACCGTTCAACGTTTTGCCTTGGGCCGACGCCCTGTGGCGCTTTTTCCTCCGCAACCCCGTTTGCCAGGAGATGGGCCGAAAATTCAAAGTGGCCTTTTCCAGCTCCGAGGAGGACACAGGCCTGGCCGTCATGCACGACCTCGGGGTGATCCCAGCCGTGAACGAACATGGAGAGCTTGGATTCAAGCTCCTGATTGCAGGGGGGCTCGGTGCCCAACCTGCGCCCGCCGACGTGCTTCACGAGTGGGTCGCCACCAACGAGTTGATTCCGATCGCAGAAGCCATCCTGCGCGTGTTCGACCGGGAGGGAGAGCGTGCGAAGCGTCAGAAGGCGCGCTTCAAATTCCTGTACCAATCGCTCGGCCGGGACGCCCTTCTTGAAGCGATCGAACGGGAGCGGGCCGCGCCATCTGGGGCATTCCCTGTGGTCGTCCCGGAAGAGTACGTTCCCCTCGACCCGCCAACCCTCCACGAAGTGCCGGCTCCCGCCGGGCACCAGGAATGGCGTCGAGCCAACGTCCTGCCACAAAAACAACCGGGCCGCTTCGCCGTGGGCGTTCGCGTGCCGCTTGGCGACGAAACCACGGACCGAACACGTGCCCTGCTGGACGCCTTGGCGCCCTTCACGTCTTCTCGACTGCGCATCACCCAAAGCCAAGATCTGCTCCTCCCCGACGTCGTAGAAGAAAACCTGCCGATTGTGCATCGGATTCTGGCAGAACAAGGCTGGGCCCAACTCGGATTTCAAGCGGCAGTGGATGTGACGTCCTGCCCGGGCACCGACACGTGCAATTTGGCCATCAGCAACAGCACGCACCTCAGCACCGTCCTCGAAGACCTCTTGGAAGAGGAATTCCCCCACATGATTTACGACCGAGAATTCAGCATCAAAATCAGCGGGTGCATGAACGCGTGTGGGCAGCACAGCCTGGCGTCGTTTGGGCTTCACGGCAGCTCGCTTCGCCGCGAGGGTGCGGTGATGCCGGCCATGCAGATTCTCGTCGGAGGCGGCAAACGCGCCAACGGCGAATGGTCGTTTGCAAAGAAAATCATGAAGCTTCCCACCAAGCACGTGCCCGACGCGCTTCGCACCGTGCTGATCGACTTTGAACAGCACCAACTCCCGCTCGAAACCTTTGCCGATTACTTTCTGCGGGTCGGCGACCGCTACCACTACGACCTGCTCCAGCCGCACGTGGATGGCGACGCGCCCGAATTGTTTGTGGATTGGGGAAGCGACCAAGCCTTCCAACCCGAAATCGGCGTGGGCGAATGCGCGGGCGTGGTCATCGATTTGGTGT
>JBDQOS010000171.1:0-6975 GCA_040261075.1 Flavobacteriales bacterium | reverse complement strand
CGGAAGGACCGTGTGCTCTCGCGTCCGTTGCCGACACGTCCCAAAGAAGTCCTCGGTCGTCCTGAGGCAAAGTCACCTTGGCGCGTTCAATGTTCAGTGTCCCGGAAAGCTCCTCCGCGGTTCGCCACGTCACATCGAGGTTGCGAAGGACGACGGTTCCGACCGTCATGGCTGAAGTTGAGCCTTCCTCCTCGGAGGGAGAGGCGAGTAAATCCAGCAGGTTCCATTGGCCGGTTGGGTCTTGCAACACGGCGATCCGTCCACCCTCCATGGCGATGGAAGTCAATTGAGGCTGGTCCCCCCACACCGACCAAAAGTCCAGTTCCAACCCCACCCTTAGTACTTCGGCGGCCGTGTCGCCTTCGGCAGAGGTCAGCGTGACGCGGTCGAGGTCCACGCTGATGTCGGGAAAACCGTTCCACCAAGACAGGGTCATGGAATTCACGTCCAAGTCGCCGGCGAGTTGTTCATTGACAGCCTCAAGTGCGCGCGCTTTCCACACGTCGCCGCGCTTCCACGCCAGCACGCCGAAGGCCAGCCCCAACAGGACTGGGGCGGCGAACAGAATTCCGAGCCAAAAGGGCACGCGAGGAGAGCGGAATGGAGCGTCCATTGGGTTGTTGAAAGTTCGTTTGCGCTGCGACGATTTGGAGGGGCTCGCGGCCCTTCTTTTCACACCTCGTCGTGCACACCCGCGAAGGGAACGCATTCCTGTTCATCTTTGTCTCATGGACAAGCGAACGTTTCTAAAAATCACCGGCGCGGCGGGTGCGGGTTTGGTGCTCACTCCTTGGATGGGATGCGCTCCCAATCAGCCTGAAGGCCAAACGACCTCTATCACCACCTTCGGTCCTGAAACGTTTGCGCTCCCGGCCCTCGGTTTCGCGACGGACGCGCTGGCTCCGGGCATTGACGCGGCGACCATGGAAATCCATCACGGGAAGCACCACGCGGGCTACGTGAGAAAACTCAACGCGGCGCTCGACGGCGTGTCGGTCGCGCTCGACGGCAGCCTCGAGTCCCTCCTCGCGTGGGTGTCCCCGGACAACGCCGCGCTCCGCAACAACGGTGGCGGTCACTACAACCACACCCTGTACTGGGAAGTCCTGCGCCCGGGGGGTCCGGCGGCCCCCGAAGGCGACCTCGCGGAATTGATCGCACGGGACTTGGGCGGCGTCGAGGCCTTTGCAGCCGCGTTCGCCCAGGCCGGCGCGAAGCAGTTTGGCAGCGGCTGGGCTTGGCTCATCGTCAACGGCGAGGGCAAGCTCGAAGTGACCAGCACCGCCAACCAGGACAACCCGCTCATGACGCAGTGCGTTGAGCGCACGGGCACGCCCATCCTCGGCATGGACGTTTGGGAACACGCATACTATTTGAATTACCAAAACCGCCGCACGGACTACATCCAGGCGTTCCTAGGCTTGGTGAACTGGGAATCCGTGGCGCAGCGCCTGGAGGGCGCGAAAGGTCAGGTGCGTTAATCGCGAAAAGCGCTTAAAGCGCGGTTCCTTCAGAGACCTTTATGTACGTCACCAATTCGGTGGTGCCGTGCTTCACGAGTTTGCGGAAGTGACAGCGGTTCTTGGGGTTCAGCTGCACCTCCTTCAATTTCTTGGTGGGGTTGTCCTTCTTGTGAATCTTGACCACGCGGTCGTGCCCGAGGAGCTCTTCCCAGCCGTCAACCGCACCTTGTTCTTCCGGGTCAAACGTCTTGACAGTCAGGGTTTCGCCGTGGCGTTCCGCGACGAGTGCGGTGTACCGTTCGCCCTCTTCTTGCGGCAGGTTGAGCACAAGGCGCCGGCCCAATTTGCGGAGGGTGCAGTTTTGGCCCAAGACCAAGTCTTCGCTCCTCGGATCTCCCTTGATGCGGTCCGCAAGGATGACCATGATCTCGTCTTCTCCCGCGGCCTCGGCACCGTTTACGTGCGACGTCCACGTGCCTTGCCAAGCTTTGGGAAACTCTGTCAGGTCCTTTTTGCCCGCAGGCATCGGCTCGGGGAAGGTCACCTCGACGCATCCGGTCGTCGCGAGGAGCAGGGCGACAATGAAGGCGAGATTCATACGACCAATCTTAACGAGCATCATTGTTCAATTTTTCCATGATGAAGAACGGCGTGATTTCATTGCCCAATGAGGAATAGAAATCGTCATTGCTTTCAATTTGGAAGTAGTACCTGAAGGCTTCCAGGCCAAGGGCGCCGATGGAGTCCATCACCAATTCATGATTGAGCAATACGGAAATGGAGTCGGCCTCTTTCAAGCTCAGGTCATTGCAACCAAGGCTGATTGAATTTTCGTGGAAGGAGAAATACAAAGGAGACCAACCGTGCGAATCTTGTGTATTTAGGACCCATCCGTGACGAAACTTCTTGAGGACCAATGTGTCCGAATCGAGCGTCCCGCCTTCATCAGATTTTTGCCCTAGTGAATCTTCAAAAAACACAATCTCATTCTTGGAAATCCGGAGATAACTGCACTCCTGCTTGCGGGTCATGTTGAAGATGGAGGAGTCAGCGAAGAAGGTAGCGTCAACGGTCAAACACCATGTTCCACGGAGGGCCTTGGGGAATTTGGAAAGCTCTTTCGCTTCGGGAGGCATGGGTCGATCGATGCGAACCTCATTGCAGCCGAAAGCAAACACAAGAAAAAATGTCCAAAGTGCAGGGTGCCTCATGGTGGAGTTTTACCCAAAGATGAGCGCGAGCACGCCCACGGCCAAGCAGTACGCCCCAAAACCTGCCAAATTGCTGCGCTTCACCAACCGAATCATCCACGTGCAGGCGGCCCAACCGCTGGCAAAAGCCGCGAGGGTGCCGACGGCGTAGCCAAGCCAGGGACCGGCGGCGACGTTCGCGACAGCGGGCTGTTCGAGAAGGTCTTTGAGCGTGAGCAACGTGGCGCCCCCTATGGGAATGAGCGCCATGAGAAAGGAAAAACGTGCGGCCTCCTCGCGGGAGATGCCGAGCATCAGGGCAGCGCCGATGGTGCTTCCCGAACGGCTGATGCCGGGAAGGATGGCGAATGCCTGTGCGATTCCGATGCCGAAGGCACGGCCTGCTCCAAGGGGGCGGTTGCCGGAGGTTGCGCGCTGCGAGAGGAACAGGATGCCGGCAGTGAGACACAACATCGCGCCCACGAATCGGGGAGAGGCGAGCGACTCGATGGCGTCCTTGAAGCCGAGGCCGACGGCAGCCGCCGGGACGGCACTGAGCAAGATGAGTCCAGCGTAGGACCGCGCTTGGCTGCCCGCGTCGCCCGAAGCGAACACGTCGCGGACGAGGCCCGAGATGTCATCGCGGAACACCACAACGGTGCTCAGGGCAGTGGCGGCGTGAACGAGGACGGTGAAGGTCAGGTCCTCTTCGCCGAGGCCGAGGAGGGCTTGCCCGAGAGTCAGGTGGCCTGAACTCGAGACAGGAAGAAATTCAGTGAGGCCCTGAACGAGGCCGAGGATGAGGTAGGAGAGGGTCTCCAACTCAGCTCTTCTTGAGGATGGCGTAGAAAATCACGCCGTAGCCGGCCAGCACCACAGTGGGCGCGAGGGTGATGCGGCGGAAGCTGAAAATGCTCTCGTCAAACACGTTGGGGTCGTCCGACCCGCCTCCGCTCATGAGCAGGTAACCCACCGCCAACACGGCAATGCCAATGCCGAGCCACATGTAATTGCTGCGGCCAAACGCGAAGTTCGAAGGGGAGTCGGGAGTCGTGTTCATGGGTCGAAAATACGGCGCGAGTGCCAACAAGGTCAATGCAATTGCGACAAGTCAGCGCGGAGGTACCGATTCACGGCGACGCTGCTGAAGCCAGCGCCGAGAAGGCTTCCGGTGGCGACAAAGGCGCCAGCCAGGGCACCAATCCAAGGCCAGGTCAGCGTGCCGAGTTGGGCCTGGAACCAAGTCAGAAGCGCGAGGGTGCCGGCGAAGGCGAGCAGTCCCGATGTCGCCCCCAAAAGCAGTCCCTGGACGACGAAGGGCCGCCGCACAAGACGCGGTCGCGCTCCAACGAGTTGCATGTTTCGAATGAGGAAACGGCGGGCAAAGACGGTCAGGCGAATGGTGTTGTTGAGCAGGGCGAGCGCGACCAACAGACAAATCGCGGCGGCGGCCGTCAACACCGGCATCAGCCGGTCGATGCCGGACTGCATCGCGCTGAGCAAATCGCGGTGCCATGCCACGTCGGAGACGCCTTGCGTGGCTTCGAACCGTTCGGCGGCCGCAGCAAGGGCGTCCGGCGTGGCGTGGTCTGGCCGAACAACGACGTCGACGACCGGGGGCAAGGGCACGTACCCGAGAAAAGACACAAACGATTCGCCGAGTTCCGCTTCGAGCTCGGCGGCGGCCTCTTCTGGGTCAAGGTAGGTTGCGGCGGCCACGCTGGGGTCGGCCGTGAGGGCGAGGCGGGCGGCGTCGATTTGGCCTGGGCTCAAGTCCCGTTGCAAGTACACTTGAACGTGGACCTGCTGGCGAAGTTGGGTGGAGGCCCACCTGCCGAGAAGTCCGGCAAGCCCCACCATTCCCAGCAAAAACAACGTCAAGGACATTCCCACAACCGTGGTAAACTGGGTCGTGAGTTGGGCGCGTGAGCGACGGGGTTGAGGCGAGCGAGCACCGGGCATGCCCCAAAGATGCGACGCAGCCGGCGGAATCAGGGGCATTGGCTTATTTGGAATGAATCCAAACAACGTACCTTTGCCTCCCCCAAATGGGGTATTTTTGCGCCAGTTTTTCCACAGACCATGATCAAAGTCAACGACAACGCCCGGGACCAAGTGCAACGCTTGCTCGCGGAGGAGGGCCGACCTGACGGGAGCTTTGTGCGCGTCGGCGTCAAAGGAGGCGGATGCAGTGGGTTGATGTACCAATTGGATTTCGACCACCTGATGAACGACGACGACCAAGTTTTCGAAGACAACGGCGTCAAGGTGGTGGTGGACAAGAAGAGTTTTCTCTACCTGGTCGGCACCGAGCTGCGGTACAGCGGCGGCCTGAACGGGAAGGGTTTTGAGTTCCACAACCCCAACGCCAATCGAACCTGCGGCTGCGGAGAGAGTTTTTCACTCTAACGAATCACAGGACAGCAAGCAAGATGGCGTACGACGGAGAAGACAAGATTCTGGAAGAGGTCACAGGGAAGGCCTACGAGTTTGGGTTCACCACGGACATCGACTCGGACAAGGCCCCGGCGGGACTCAACGAAGACATCATCCGGCTGATCAGCGCGAAGAAGAACGAACCGGAGTGGCTCCTGGAGTGGCGCCTCAAGGCGTTCGAAACGTGGCAAGCCATGGTGGAGCCGGAGTGGCCTCACCTCCAGTACGAAAAGCCGGATTTCCAGGCCATCAGCTACTATGCGGCCCCCAAGCAGAAGAAGGAGCTCGCCTCCCTCGACGAGGTGGACCCGGAGTTGCGCAAGACGATGGACAAGCTGGGCATTTCGCTGGAGGAGCAGAAGCGCTTGAGCGGCGTGGCGGTGGATTTTGTGATGGACAGCGTCAGTGTGGCCACCTCGTTCAAGGACAAACTCGCGGAACTCGGCATCATCTTCTGCAGCATGAGCGAAGCCGTGCAGGAGCACCCGGAACTGGTCCAGAAGTACCTCGGCTCGGTCGTCCCTGTCCGCGACAATTTCTACGCGGCGCTCAACTCGGCCGTCTTCACGGACGGGTCGTTCTGCTACATCCCCAAGGGCGTCAAATGCCCGATGGAATTGAGCACGTACTTCCGAATCAACGAGAGCGGCACAGGCCAATTTGAGCGGACGCTGGTCATCGCTGACGAGAGCAGCTACGTCAGCTACCTCGAGGGATGCACGGCGCCCCAGCGCGACGAGAACCAACTCCACGCGGCTGTGGTCGAGCTCATCGCCCTTGACGACGCAGAGATCAAGTACAGCACCGTCCAAAACTGGTACCCCGGCGACGAGGAGGGCAAAGGCGGCGTTTTCAACTTCGTGACGAAGCGCGGCATCTGCCACACCCGTTCCAAGATCAGCTGGACGCAAGTCGAAACCGGAAGTGCGGTGACGTGGAAGTACCCAAGTTGCGTGCTGAAGGGCGACGACAGCGTCGGCGAATTCTACAGCGTGGCCGTCACCAACAACATGCAGCAGGCGGACACGGGCACCAAGATGATTCACTTGGGAAAGCGCACGCGTTCGACCATCATTTCGAAGGGCATCTCGGCGGGCAAGTCCCAAAACAGCTACCGCGGGCTCGTCCAAATCATGCCCAACGCCGACCACGCACGGAACTTCAGCCAGTGCGACAGCCTGCTGATGACCGACCGTTGCGGCGCGCACACGTTCCCGTACATCGAAACGAAGAACCCCACAGCCCAGGTCGAGCACGAAGCGACGACCAGCAAGATTGGGGAAGATCAAATCTTTTACTGCCTCCAGCGCGGCATCGAAGAGGAGCAGGCCATCAGCCTGATCGTCAACGGCTACGCCAAGGAGGTGCTCAACAAGTTGCCCATGGAGTTTGCCGTTGAGGCCCAAAAACTCCTGGCCATTTCACTCGAAGGATCCGTAGGCTAATGCTGACCATCAACAACCTCCACGCGCGCGTGGAAGACACCCCCATCCTCAAAGGACTGAACCTTCAAATCGGTCCCGGTGAGGTGCACGCCATCATGGGCCCCAACGGTTCCGGCAAGTCGACCTTGGCGTCGGTCCTCGCCGGCCGTGAAGACTACGAAGTGACGGCCGGCTCGGTCGACTTCGACGGCACCGACCTGCTCGAGCTCGACGCGAGCGACCGGGCGCGGGAGGGCCTGTTTTTGGCGTTCCAGTACCCCGTTGAAATCCCCGGCGTGAGCAACTTGAACTTCATGAAGGCTGCCGTAAACGCGAAGCGCGAGCACCAAGGCCTCGAACCCATCGCGGCCAAGGACTTCCTCGCCATGGTCAAAGAGAAGGCGGCCCTCGTCGAACTCGACGGCCGCTTGCGCGACCGCAGCGTGAATGAAGGGTTTTCGG
>JBDQOS010000170.1:0-10686 GCA_040261075.1 Flavobacteriales bacterium | reverse complement strand
GCGCGCGCGCTGATGAATCGTCCTCAGGTCTTGCTGGCCGACGAGCCGTCGGGAAACCTGGATTCCGAAAACGCCGCCTTGCTTCACGACCTCTTCTTCGAATTGCGTGAGCGCCACGGACAGACCGTGATTCTCGTCACCCACAACGAAGAACTCGCCGCGCGCGCGGACCGCACCCTCCGAATGGCGGACGGACGATTCCTCAGCGAATAATTCCTCAGCGAATAACTGTGACGGAGCTCCCCTCGAACTGAGGTTCGATGCCTTGGTTGCCGTCCAACCTCCAACGGTTTTGGAAATGAGCCGCAACCGGAATCAACAACACGTTGTCGCACAGATATCTCCTTCACGTCCAAAGAACAGGGGCGGAAGCGCTACGACAATTCGGCTCTCCGGTAGACCGCCGTGCCCGCAAGTTTGTCATGAAGGGCTTGTTTGTGGTCTGCAAAAAGGAGAAGCGTTCCCATGGAAATCACCAAACCCGCGGGCCCGGCCAACATGCCCATGAACCCCAGCCCCGTAAGGGCAGCCAATGCAACAAGCAGGGGTCGCACGAACTTGATTGCAAAGCGTCGGAGGTACAGAATCGCAGTGCCTCGGCTGCCGTCAGGAAATCCAACTCGCAAGCCGAGTGCCCACTTCCCAGGACTGGCTCCTGTGAATCCTTCCACAAGGGGGTAGATCAACGACATCAGCGCGGTCGCGCCCAAGAGCCCCATCACCCCTTCTGCCATTCCTGACTCCACCAACATGTCCTCCACAGGCTCGTACATCGCGAGAACGTCAGAGGAACCTGGCAAATGATTCACCACCGTTTTCCATGCCCAACCGTTCCAAGCGGCAACCATGACCGCGATTGTGGACAGCACGTAATCCAACAAGGCCGCAGCCAGCCGAGGTCCTGCCCCGACTCGGGCGACAGGGGTTTCTTGCGGGTTCAATTCCTCCATGGGCCGAAGGTAGGTTGGGCTGGATTTGCGAACATTTTCCTGTGCACGCACAAGAAACTATCCAAATTGTTATGCATGCACAGCAGTTGTGTGTACATTGGACGCGATGAACGCACAAGAAACCATCGATTTTCAACTGCGCTGGGGCTGGAGCAAATTGGCTCGGCTTTACACCAGCTTGGCCGAAGCCCACGGCATTTCCATGAGTGTGGGTTACGCTTTGTTGAGCATCGAGCGAGAAGGAACGCCCAGCACCAAGCTTGGCCCGCGCATGGGCATGGAGGCCACAAGCCTCTCACGGACGCTGAAGGGTATGGAGGACCGCGGCTTGATTGAGCGGCGGCCCGACTCGTCGGACCGAAGGTCAGTCCGTGTCTTCCTGACCCAAGAAGGCATTCAGGCACGCAGGCAGACCCGCGATTTGGTCGTCGAACTGAATGCCCGACTTCATGAATTGCTGGGCGACGAAGCTGTGGATCAACTCCTCCGAGGGCTTGCGAGCCTCAACGAAATCCTCGAACGCCCAGACCAGTTGATCCCCCCCAACTGGCAACCCCAAATCGAATCTCTCCAGAAATGACAACTTCCCTCCCCTTCCACCGAATCAAACGCGTGGCCGTGCTCGGCTCCGGCGTGATGGGGTCGGCCATCGCATGCCACCTCGCCCAATGCGGCGCGGAGGTCATGTTGCTCGACCTGCCCGCCGAGGATGGGCCCCGCGACGGCGTGGCGGCCGGCCATTTGGCCAAAGCCCTAAAGTCGAAGCCTTCCCCGATCTACAGCAAGCGGTTTGCCACGCGCATCGAAACAGGAAACTTCGACGACGACCTTCCCCGCATCGCCGAATGCGACTGGATCATCGAGGTCATCGTGGAGAGACTCGACATCAAACAGCAGCTCTTTGAACGGGTCGAACAGCACCGCAAGCCTGGAACCTTCATAACGTCCAACACGAGCGGTATTCCCATTGGCATGCTCGCCGAGGGGCGCAGCGACGACTTCCGAAAGCACTTCTGTGGCACCCACTTCTTCAACCCGCCGCGCTACTTGCAGCTGTTGGAGATCATCCCTGGGCCCGACACCCTTCCCGAAGTGCTCGATTTCTTCGCCGCTTACGGCGAGCGCATTCTGGGAAAGCAAAGCGTGCTCTGCAAAGACACGCCGGCGTTCATCGCGAACCGCGTCGGCGTCTTCGCCATCCAAGCGCTCTTTCACACGGTGGAAGACATGGGTCTGAGCGTGGAAGCCGTCGACAAACTGACCGGGCCTGCCATGGGCCGTCCCAAGAGCGCCACGTTCCGCACCTGCGACGTGGTCGGCTTGGACACCCTCGTTCACGTTGCGAAAGGCGTGGCCGACAACTGCCCCCACGACGAGCGGGCGGAAGTGTTCGCCATTCCTTCTTTCGTCCAACATTTGGTCGATCAAGGGTGGTTGGGGAGCAAATCGGGCCAGGGCTTCTACAAGAAGGTGGTGACCGACGGGAAGAAGGACATCCATGCCTTGGACCTCAAGACCCTGGAGTACAAGCCCAAACAGAAAGTCCAATTCGCCACCCTCGCCGCCGCGAAAAACGTCGACGACCTGCGTGAGCGGACCAAGCTCCTGTTCAACGGTCAAGACCAGGCCGGAGAATTCTACCGACGCATTTTCGCGGACGTGTTTGCGTACGTGAGCCACCGCGTGCCGGAAATCAGCGACGAGGCCTACCGCATCGACGACGCGCTCCGCGCCGGCTTCGGGTGGGAGCTCGGGGCGTTTGAAAGTTGGGACGCGATTGGACTTCAGGCCGGACTCGAAGCCTGCGCCGCGCGCGGACTCGAGGTGGCGGGCTGGGTGCACGAACTCGTCGCGTCTGGGGCCACGAGCTTTTATGGCGTGGCCGACGGGAAGCGAACCTGTTGGGACGTGCCGACGAAGAGCCACACCGTCGTTCCCGGACAGGACGGACGCATTGCGCTGTCGTTGTTGGGTGCGGACAAGACGGTTTGGTCCAACAGCGGATGCACCGTCCAAGACCTTGGCGACGGAATCCTCAACATCGCCTTCCACACGAAGATGAACACCATTGGGGCAGAGATTCTCGAGGGCCTCAACAAGGTCATTGACCTTGCGGAAAGCGACCCCAAGTGGCGCGGCGTCGTCATCAGCAACGAAGGCGGCAACTTCTCGGCCGGCGCCAACGTCGGCATGATCTTCATGATGGCGGTTGAACAGGAATGGGACGAGTTGGACTACGCCGTACGCATGTTCCAAAACACCACCATGCGCCTTCGCTACAGCGGCATTCCCGTGGTGGCTGCCCCTCACCAATTGACGTTGGGCGGCGGCTGTGAGGTGTGCCTGCACGTCGACAAAGTCGTGGCGCACGCCGAGACGTACATCGGCCTGGTGGAGTTTGGAGTTGGGGTCATCCCAGGGGGTGGCGGCACCAAGGAGTTTGTGCTTCGCTTGAACGACGAACTGAAGGAAGGTGACGTCCGAATCAACGCGATGCGCAACCGCTTCCTCACCATTGGCCAAGCCAAAGTAGCGACGTCGGCGTACGAGGCGTTTGAACTCGGCTATTTGCGCGAGGGTGTGGACGAGGTTGTGGTGAACCGCCGCGACCAACTTGCCCGCGCCAAGGCGGCGGCGCTCGCGATGGCCGACAAGGGCTACACCCAGCCGGTCAAGCGCAAGGACATCACCGTCATGGGCCAAGAAGGCATGGGCATCGTCTACGCAGGGGCCAACAGCATGGAAGCAGGCAACTACATCTCGGAGCACGACGCCCTCATCAGCGAGAAGCTCGGCTACGTGATGTGCGGCGGCGACCTGAGCTCCCGCACTGACGTGAGCGAACAATACTTGCTCGACATCGAACGTCGGGCCTTCGTCGAACTCTGCACCCAGCGCAAGACCCTTGAGCGCATGCAGAGCCTCATTCAAAAGGGCAAAATCCTCCGGAACTGATGGACGCATACATCGTAGGCGGGTACCGATCCGCCGTCGCCAAAGCCCCACGTGGTGGGTTCCGCTTCATGCGGGCCGACGATTTGGGCGAACAAGTGATCCGTCGGTTGGTGGCGGATTTCCCCCAACTGGACAAAACGCGCATCGACGACGTCATCGTCGGAAACGCCACCCCCGAAGCTGAACAGGGCCTCAACCTCGGCCGCATGGTCTCCCTCATGGGACTCGACACGGAGAAAGTTCCCGGCATGACCGTGAACCGGTACTGCGCGAGCGGGCTCGAAACCATCGCCATCGCGTCGGCCAAGATCCACGCGGGCATGGCCGACTGCATCATCGCCGGCGGCATTGAAACGATGACGCCCATCCCCTTCGGCGGTTGGCGCCTCGTGCCCAACGCCCGCGTGGCCAAGAACAACCCCGAATGGTACTGGGGCATGGGCTTGACGGCCGAAGCCGTGGCCAAGGAGTTCAACATCTCGCGGGAAGACCAAGACGCCTTCGCGGTGGAGAGCCACACCCGCGCCGCCGCCGCCATCGACAGCGGCGCGTTCGCGGCAGGCATCACCCCCATCACGGTGAACGAAGTCTACCTCGACGAAAACGAAACGCGCCAGGAACGACAGCACGTCATCGACACCGACGAAGGCGTCCGCCGAGGCACCAACACCGAGGCGCTCGCCAAGCTCCGTCCCGTCTTCGCCGAAGGCGGTTCGGTCACGGCCGGCAACAGTTCGCAAACCTCCGACGGCGCCGCGTTTGTGATGGTGGTCAGTGAGCGCATGCTGAAGGAACTCGGCGTCGAACCCATCGCGCGTCTGAAGTCCTACCACGTGAGCGGACTCGAGCCGCGCATCATGGGCGTCGGCCCGATCTACGCGGTGCCCGAAGCGCTGAAACGCGCGGGACTGAGCAAGTCCGACATCGCCTTGTACGAGCTGAACGAAGCCTTTGCGAGCCAAAGCGTGGCCGTGCTTCGCGAACTCGACCTCGACCCGGCGACCGTCAACGTCCACGGCGGCGCCATCGCGCTGGGTCACCCCCTCGGCTGCACCGGTGCCAAGCTCACCGTGCAGCTTCTCAACGAACTGAAAACCCGAAACGCCAAGCACGGCATCGTCACGATGTGCGTGGGCACCGGACAAGGTGCAGCTGGCGTGTTTGAAATGCTCTAACTCAACGACATGACTTCTGGAAACCCTACCCCATCCAAGGCCATCACCGGCGGTGAATTCCTCATCCGTGACGTGAGTGCCGACGAAATCTTCACGCCTGAAGAGTGGACCGAAGAGCATCGCATGATGCTGCAAACCGGGCTGGACTTTGTGGCGCAACGCATCATCCCCAACCTCGAACGCATCGAAGCGCAGGAGGAGGGCCTGACCCCCAAACTTCTCGAAGAAGTGGGCGAACTCGGACTGCTCGGCAGCTCCGTGCCGGAAGACCTCGGGGGGCTTGGTTTGGACTTCAAGAGCACGATGCTCATCACCGAGAGCATGGGCGGGGCGCACAGCTTTGCCGTCAGCTTCTCGGCGCACACCGGCATCGCCACGCTTCCCATCCTCTATTACGGCAACGACGCCCAAAAGCAGAAGTACGTCCCCGGACTCGCCACCGGCGAACTCAAGGGCTGCTACTGCTTGACTGAGCCCGGCAGTGGGTCTGACGCCAACAGCGGCAAGACCTCAGCCAAGCTCAACGAAGCCGGCACCCACTACGTGCTGAACGGCCAAAAAATGTGGATCACCAACGGCGGGTTCGCCGACATCCTCATCGTCTTCGCCAAGATTGACGACGACGAAAACCTCAGCGCCTTCATCTGCGAGCGGGGCTACGAGGGCATCACGATGAACCCCGAGGAAAAGAAGATGGGCATCAAGGGTTCGAGCACCCGTCAAGTCTTCTTCAACGACGTGGAAGTGCCCGTCGAAAACCTCCTGTACGAGCGCGGCAAGGGCTTCAAGATTGCCGTGAACATCCTCAACATCGGCCGCATCAAGCTCGGCGGCGTGGTCATCGGGTCCTGCAAGGACGCGATCACGGAGAGCGTGAAGTACACGAATGCGCGGGAGCAGTTTGGGCGTCCAATCAGCAAGTACGGGGCGATTCGCCACAAGCTCGGCGAGATGGCCATCCAAACGTACGCGCTCGAGACGGCCGTGTACCGCGCCACCCAAAACATCGACGACGCCATCGCCGACCTCGCGGCCGGCGGAATGGACAAGGGCGAGGCGACACTCAAGGGCATCGCAGCCTTTGCGCCCGAGTGCGCGATGATGAAGATCCTCGGCTCGGAGGTCACGGACTACGTGGTCGACGAAGCGGTTCAGGTTCACGGCGGCATGGGCTACAGCGCGGAAACACGCGCCGAACACGCCTACCGCGACGCCCGAATCAACCGCATCTTCGAAGGCACCAACGAGATCAACCGCATGCTCACTGTCGACATGATCTTGAAGAAGGCCATGAAAGGCGAGCTCGATTTGATGACGCCTGCAATGGCGGTGGCGAATGAGCTGACGGGCATTCCGGAGTTTGGGGACGCGCCTGCCGACATCTACGAAAAGCACTTGGGCTACGTCAAGAACTTCAAGAAGGCTACGCTCATGGTGGCGGGTTCTGCGGCCCAAAAGCTCATGATGTCCCTCGCCAAAGAGCAGGAGATTCTGATGGGCATCGCGGACATGGCGATTTGGGCTTACACAGCCGAGAGCCTTGTGCTGCGCGCTCAGAAAATCGCCCAAACCCAAGGCGCCGAGGCGGCGGCGTTGCCGACCGACATGATGCAGACCTACCTCTATTGGGCGGCCGACAAAATCAACGTCGCGGGCAAGGAGGCCCTCATGGGCTACGCCGAGGGCGACGAATTGAAGATGATGCTCATGGGCATGAAGCGTTTCACGAAGGTCGACCCCTTCAACACGAAGGAGGCACGTCGTCGCGTGGCGCAGGTCCTGATCGACAAGAACAAATACCCGTTCTAACATCTCACCGCACGCGGTGAACAACTGCCGGGGGAGTGCTGCGTTGAGCGGGGCTCCCCCGCGGTAATTTTGGGCCATGGCAAAGAAGAAAATCATCACGGCGAAGTCCCAGAAGTTTCTGGAGGTGTACCTGAACAACGCGTCGCCCACCGGCTTTGAGACCGAAGGCCAAAAACTCTGGCTCGACTACATCAAGCCCTACATCGACACCCACATCGTCGACACGTACGGCACGGTCGTGGGGGTCATCAACCCAGACGCACCTTACAAGGTGGTCATCGAGGCGCACGCAGACGAAATCAGCTGGTTCGTGCACTACATCACGAGCGACGGCTTCATCTACTTGCGACGCAACGGCGGAAGCGACCACCAAATCGCCCCGTCCAAGCGCGTGAACATCCACACCAAGAACGGCGTCGTGCCCGGCTTGTTTGGCTGGCCTGCCATCCACACCCGCTCGGCCGGAAAAGAAGAAGCGCCCACGTTGAAGAACATCTTCTTGGACGTCGGTGCCAAGAACAAGGAAGAGGTGGAGAAGATGGGCATCCACGTGGGATGCGTCGTGACCTACCCCGACGAGTTCATGGTCCTCAACAAGGATTGGTACGTAGGGCGTGCCCTCGACAACCGCGCAGGTGGCTTCATGATTGCCGAGGTGGCGCGCATGTTGCACGAGAACAAGGTGAAGTTGCCGTTTGGGCTGTACATCACCAACTCGGTGCAGGAGGAGATTGGCTTGCGAGGCGCCCAAATGATTGCCGAGCGCTTGCAGCCTGACGTGGCGATCGTCACCGACGTAACGCACTGCACGCACACGCCGATGCTCAACAAAATCGAGCAGGGCGACACCGCGGCGGGCAAGGGCCCAAGCGTAACCTACGGTCCTGCCGTTCAAAACAACTTGCTGCAACGCATCATCGACACGGCTGAGAAAAGCAAAATCCCATTCCAGCGCCAAGCAGCGAGCCGTTTCACCGGCACGGACACCGATGCATTCGCGTACTCGAACATGGGCGTGCCAAGCGCACTCATCTCATTGCCGTTGCGCTACATGCACACGACGGTGGAGATGGTGCACAAGGACGACGTCGAAAACTGCATTCGCCTCATCTACGAAACGCTCCAAAACATCAAGCCCGGGGAAGACTTCAAGTACCTCTGAGCTCGAACGCCAAGAACGAGAAAGGGGCACATGCCCCTTTTTCGTTGCACCTTGAACAAGCAACTGACGTTGGTTGTCATTCGATTGGTCATGAACGTTTTCCCTCTCACTTCGAATTCTGCCCTGGCGCTGAGCGCACTGCTCTCGAGCTGCAGCTCCGCCACGGGACAACCTGCCACCTCCATGAACACCGTCTTTCACCCTTCTGACTCTCGCGGCCACGCCGACCACGGCTGGCTCGACACCTACCACAGCTTCAGCTTTGCGAGCTGGCACAACCCCGAACGCATGCACTTTGGGGCGTTGCGCGTGTTGAACGACGATGCTGTGACGGGCGGGGCAGGGTTTGGGACCCACCCCCACGACAACATGGAAATCATCAGCATACCGTTGTCTGGCGACCTCGAGCACCAGGACAGCATGGGGAACAAGACGGTGATTCGTGAGGGCGACGTCCAAATCATGAGCGCCGGCACCGGTGTCATGCACAGCGAGAAAAACCGCAATGCGGATGAGGACGTGCGGTTCTTGCAGATTTGGGTGTTCCCCAACGAGCGCGACCTCACCCCCACCTACGACCAAATCACCATGGATCTGGCCGATCAACGCGACCGCCTTCAATGCGTGGTATCTCCTGACGGCAAGGAGGGCGTTCGCATCCACCAGAACGCGTGGTTCCACGTCGGCCAGCTCTCGTCAGGTTGGAAGGGCTCCTACGAGTTGCATGGAGCGGGCCAAGGCGTGTACGCGATGCTCCTTGAAGGAGAGGCGTCTGTGGCAGGTCAAGAGTTGGGCCGTCGGGATGCCGTAGGTGTGTGGAACACCGAAAACTTCCACATCGAGGTCACCGAAGACGCCCGACTCCTCTTGATTGAGGTGCCCATGCAGTGGTAAGCATGCAATCCGCAATCAGAGGTCGATGAGTTGGCGGAACATGTACACGTCGAGTGGCTTTTCCATCAAGGCAATGACACTCGGATCTTTCTCCGCACGCTTCAACTCTTCGCGGTCAATGCTTGCGCTGAGCATGTAGATTCGGCACATTTGCTGCACTGCCTCCGGCAATTCACGAAACTCGTCCAACCACTGAAAACCGTTGACACCCGGCATTTGAATGTCGAGAAGAATCCAACGAGGCGACGTCCAGGTCGGACCATGACGCTTGACGTGCTCAAGGGCCGCAACCGGATCTGTGAAGGACTGGATGTCCTGAGTCAACCGAGATAGCTTCAGAAGCTTGGTGTTGACCGCGTTGTCAATGTCGCTGTCGTCGATGAGCAGAAATTGCATGGCCCATGAAGATACGACGAGCCTGCATCAAAACTGCTGCTCCTTTCACACAAGTTAAAAATCCGAATCTGGGTTCTCAATCCACTGGATGGCACGTCCCAACACGTTGTTCCAACTCACTCGCCAGGCATCAGGAAGTTCCGCTGTTTCATGAGTTTCTTTCCGAATTTGTTCCAGTGCATCTCGAAGTGCCTTCAGGTTTCGGGCGTAGGACTCCGAGAGTTGGCTGCTCCGCACACGTGCCCGGTGAAGTTCGGCTGCCTCTTCAACCAGCCGCTTGAGCTCTGCCTCGTTCCAGGGCTTGGAGATGTACTTGTAGATTCGGCCCTTGTTGATGGCGTCGATCACCGCATCGATGTCTGCGTGGCCTGTGAGCAACATGCGCACAGGATCGGGGTGATCGGCCATGATCATCTCGAAAAACTCCACGCCACTGATGTCCGGCATTTTTTGGTCAGAGATGACGACCTCGATGGGATGCTCTCGCAGCATGCGGACTGCTTCCGAAGGAACGGTGGTGACATGGACGTGGAAGTCACGGCGGAAGGCCGCGCGAAACGCCGTCAAATTGTGTTCCTCGTCGTCGAGGTAGAGAACGTGAATCATGTTGGAAAGGAAATCAAAAAGGTGGAACCTCGCCCGGGGGTGGACTCAATTTCAAGTGTGGCGCCGTGGTCGTCCAAAATGCCTTTGACAATGCTCAGTCCCAAGCCCGTGCCTTCACCCACCTCCTTGGTGGTGAAGAACGGATCAAAAATCTGGGCCTTCACCTCCTCCGTCATGCCGACGCCGTTGTCTTGAATCGCGACTTGCACCCACTCCCTGTCTTTCTGAACAACCACACGTGTCCGAATTTGGACTTCACGCTCCGCTGGATCCGCCTCACCTGCCTTTGTCGCCTGAGCTGCATTGGTGATCAGGTTCATGAACACTTGGTTCAACTTGCCCGGCTGACATGAAATGGCACTCACGCTCGGTGCCAAATCCACGATTAACTGGACGTCGTCCTTGAGCGTCGAGCGCAAAATGACCAACGTCGATTCCAAAAGCTCGTTCAAGTTTGCCTCGGAAGCAGCATCCCCGTCCATGCGGCTGAAAATCCGCAGACCCCGCACGATTTCTGACGTTCGTTTGGATCCGTCGTCAATTCCGGTGAGCAACTCATCAATTTCTTTCAGCGTGAACTCCATGTCCAGTTCCTGCATGCGGCCCTGCATCTCCTTCACCTTGGATTGCAGCTCAGCATCGTCGGCGGTCAACTCCTGCAGCAACTTCATCACCTCCGTCACGTCGTCGAAATCCCGGCGCAAACTTTGGGCGCTCGACGACACGAAATTGATGGGGT
>JBDQOS010000169.1:0-7358 GCA_040261075.1 Flavobacteriales bacterium | reverse complement strand
TGGACCCTGAGACCCACACCGGCAACAACCTGCCCCTCGCTTTGCGTTGGGTTGACCTCTATCAGTCTGCCTGGTCGTTGAAGCCGTAACTTCTCCACATGAAGCGCACGCGGCCTTTCATTCTTTGGGCGGTGGCCCTCGGGTGGTCTATCTCGGGCTGCGATTGCGGCAAAGACCCGCAGGTTTGGGATCCGACGCCTTACGAGTTGCACATTCCGCCGTTTTTCCCGCCGATGGACATCCCGGCGGACAACCCGTTGACGGTGGAGGGCGTGGAATTGGGTCGCATGCTTTTTTGGGAAACGCGCTTGAGCGAAGACCAAACCATGTCCTGCGGCAGCTGCCACCTCCCAGAAATCAACTTCGCCGATCCCGAGCCCTACAGCACGGGGGTGACGGGCGCGGTCGGAACCCGCAACGCCATGGCGCTCATCAATTTGGGGTGGGCTTCGTCGTTTTTTTGGGACGGGCGCGCGCTGTCGCTGGAAGACCAAATCCGCGAGCCGGTTCCGCACCCGAGCGAGATGAATTTGCCGTGGCCGGAAGCGGTCACGCGGTTGCAAGCCGACGACACCGACACCCGCTATCCAGAACGCTTTTTTGACGCCTTCGGCACCACCGAAATTTCGGAGGACCACGTAGTGATGGCCGTCGCGCAGTTCCTGCGCACAATGATCAGCGCCGACAGCAAATTCGACCGCTGGCGGCGCGGGGAAGTCGAGCTTACCGACAGCGAATACAGCGGCTACCAAATGTTCTTGCGCGAGGGCGGCGACCCCGAAGAAGTCCCGGGCGGGCAATTCGGCGGCGACTGCTTTCACTGCCACGGCGAAGCCGGTCTTCAATTCACGGACCACTTGTTTCACAACAACGGACTCGACCCCTCGTTCGAAGCGGATCCGGGACGGGCCCTGGTCACCGGAAGCCCTCTCGACTCCGGCCTTTTCCGAACGCCCACGCTGCGCAACGTCGCCCTTTCCGCCCCGTACATGCACGACGGCCGATTCCAAACCCTGGAAGAGGTCCTCGAACATTACAACTCCGGGGGGGTGCCGTCTTCGACCATCGATCCGTTCATGAAGTACACCACCGGCGGCTTGTCTTTGGCCCCGTCCCAAAAGGCCGACCTCCTCGCCTTCCTGCACACCCTGACGGACACGTCTTTCGTGCAGAATCCGGACTTTCAGAATCCGCACTGACGTAACCTTTTGCCCCCGTCGCACGTACGCGAGGGCATGTTGACAAACAAACTGATTTCGAAAGTTTTCACCCTGGCCGCTGCGGTCGGGGTTCTTGCGTTGAGCCCCTCCCTGGGGCTTGCCCAATGCGGCACGTTGCTCGACGGAGACGGCGTGGCCTCGGCCGATCCGGTGTATTTTGAGTGCAACGACGGCAGCGGCACGTTCGAGTTTTGGCCTCTGACCGACGGAACGTGGACCAACCTCACCGTGGACTGGGGCGACGGCTCTGCCTCCGAATTTTTCGCGGAGTGGAGCGACCTGGTGGCCATCAGCCACGTCTACACCTACGAGGAATTTGCCACGTACAACCTCACCTTCAGCACCGCAACCTGTTCGGCGACGGCCACCTTGGAAAAGAGCGTGTTGGTCAACCCCGCCATTGTGGTTCCTGAAGGCTGGCCCACGGGAGCCTGCGCTCCGGCAACCTTGAGCTTCGTCAACGGCTCAACCAACGTTACGCCTGACACCGAATTCACGTGGACGTTCGACGACGGTTCGACGCTGACTGCGGGTCCGGAAAACGAAGGGGCGACGGTCGACCACCTCTACGCGGCCTTCACGACGGGATGCCAACGTGAAGTCACCTTGAGTGCCACCAACGCCTGCCGAACCTCTGAATTCGGGGTGCCTGCTGCGGTGACCATCGACTACATCAACATTTGGGACCGGGACAACCCCGTCATCGACGCCTCCGCGTTGGTGCTCTGCTGGCCGGAAAACACAGTCGACCTCTGGAACATCTCGGAAAAGGTGTGCTTGGCCAACGGCAACACGGAACAGCGCAAGGAAAAATGGGACTTTGGTGGACCTTACGGGCCGGGGGGCCTCAGCGAGATCGACTGGCGTCCCTGGGTGAATTCGGACCCTGTGACTTTGACGTTCCCGGGTGTCGGAGAATACACCGTTTCCCTGGCCATTGAAAACTACTGCGGGATTGACGAACAATCGATTACGATTGTCGTTCGCGAGCCGTTGACTGCCGACTTGACGGGCCCAACGGAAGCCTGCGAAGGCGAGCGATTGACCTTTGCCGCGTCTGCCGAGGGGGCCGACTGGTTTGAGTGGGATTTCTACGGCACCGACCAATACTGGTACCCCTCTGAGACGGGGAACATGATTTGGACGTACAACACGCCCGGTGAATACGATCTGGTGGTGAACGTGGGGCTTGACAACCAATCGGAGTCGTGCACCGCTGAGGCGACGCACCACATCTTGGTGAAGCCCCAACCTCGCGCCGAAATCAACCTCTCGGAAACCGAAGGATGCGACGCCATGGTCGTCGACGTCAGCGAATCGTACCAAGAGGGAACGACCTACGAATGGGTGCTTCCTGACGGCAGCTCCGTCTCTGGACCGGAGGTCGCGCAAGTGGCCTTGAACGACTTGGGGACGCACCTGTTTGGGTTGACTGTGACCGGAGACAACGGATGCGCAAGCGCGGTGAACGCCACGGCGGAGGTTTTCCCCTCCCCCACAGCCAACTTCACCACAGGCGCAGTCTGCGAAGGCAACGCATCCGCCTTCACGGACTTGAGTTTGCCCAACGGGAGCGACACGCTTGACACGTGGACGTGGTCGTTTGGCGACGCCCAAACCTCCGGCGAGCGCCACCCGGAGCACACGTACGGCGCCGCCGGGATCTTCACGGTCAACCTCGAGGTCAGCGACCCGCATTGCTCGGCATCCACGAGCCAAATTGTGAACGTGAATGCCGCGCCAAGCTTGGCGTTGAGCAGCGACGTGACGGAGGGATGTTCTCCTTTGTACGTCGATTTCGCTGCGAACAGCGACGGGTCGGTGGTGTGGGAGTTTGGGGACGACAACGGGGCAGACGGAGAAAATGTGTCGCACATCTACCTCGGCGACAACGAAGCCGAAGTCACCTTCGACGTGACCGCGACTTCCGTGAACGAATTTGGATGCGTCACGACGGAAACGTTGGAAGTGCGCACGCTGCCCAGCGCGGATGCGACCTTCTCGGTTTCGCCGCCTGAATGTTCGCCCTTCACCCCCGTGTTCACCAACGAGAGCGAGCGTGCCACAAATTACCTGTGGGTGTTTGAGGACGGCACGACGTCCGACGAGGTAGAACCCACACACGTGTTTGTGAACCAAACCGGGTACCAAGAGGCGCAGCCCGTCCAGTTGATTGCTTACGCAGCCAACGGATGCCACGACACGACGGGCGCTGCGGTCAGCGTTTACCCGGAGGCTTTGTTCAACATGGTCCTGCCGCAAACCGAGGCGTGCTCTCCTTTTTCGATGATGGCACCCAACGTCAACGGGGCTCAAAACCACGTGTGGAGCTTTGGCGACGGCACGACGGACTCCAACGTACCTAACCCTGTGCACGTGTACGAGAACATCACGGACGCCCCGGAAACCTACACCCTGGCGTTGGTGGCCGAAAACAGCTTCGGTTGTCCCGGCACGGTTTCGCGCGAAATCACCGTGAACCCCACCCCGGTGGCAGAATTCACCGCCGACGTCCAAAGCGGCTGCGCGCCGTTGACAGTCACGTTTGAGGAAATGAGCCAGCGCGGGACGACCTACGCGTGGGACTACGGCGACGCCTCGACGGCAAGCGGATTGAACGGAACGAGCCACGAACACACCTTCGAACTGGACGGATTTAGCTTGGCGGCGCGTGCCGTGACCTTGACGGTGGAAGCCACGGGCGGCTGCACCGACACGCACACCGTTCCCGTGGAAGTGTATCCTGAGGTCCAGGCCAACGTGGTCGGCGAACTCGAAGGTTGCGCTCCGTGGCAGTCCGACTTGGTTGCAGAAGGGTACCAAGGGGCCACCAACCACGACATCACGTGGACTCTGGACAACGGCGAGACGTTTGAAGGAGCTGAACTGCAGCGGACGTTTGTCGGCCTCGAAGGAGCCAACCAAACCCTCGACTTGGCGCTCAACATCACCTCGCCCTACGGGTGTTCTGCCGACACGGCGGTTGTGGCGACGGTCCACCTCATGCCTGTGGCGGACTTTGAATTGTCCGACGTGGCAGCCTGTGCTGGAACGGAGGTGGGCTTGACCGACCGCAGCATGTACGCCGACGTGGTGACCTTCGATTGGGGGGAAGGCGACGGTCCGATCAGCAATCCTTCGGCGACGCACAGTTTCACCAACTTCGCGTACGAGCCGGTGGTGGTGGAACTTGTCCAAACCGCCACCACCGCCTACGGATGCGAGGCCCAAGCCTTTGTAAACCACACGGTGTACCCCCAAGTGACCGCGGATTTCTTGGCCCCCGCTCCTGCGTGCGCGCCCTTCACCCTGACTTTGGTGAACCAGAGTGCCAACGCAAACGGGACGTTCACGTGGGATTTTGGGGACGGCAGCCCCACCTCGCAAAGCGCGCAGCCGAGCCACCTGTACGAGACACCGGCCGACGCAAGCAGCGTGTACACCATTTCGCTGCACGCCACGAGCACCTACGGATGCGAAGACACCACCAGCCACGACGTTGAGGTGCATGCCACGCCGATCGCGGACATGGAAGTGACCAACCAAGAAGGGTGCTACCCGCTGGAAGTCACGTTTGCGAACAACAGCGTAGGCGGCGACAACTTCACATGGACCTACGGCACGGGCCTGAACAGCTCCGAAAGCTCGGTGGAACACACCGTGGAGTACTTCAACCCCACGTCCAACATCGTCACCTACACGGCTGTCTTGACGGTGAGTACAGACGCCGGCTGCAGCAGCCAGGACGTGACGCACATCGAAGTGTTGCCGGAAGTCGAGGCGCATGTTGAGGGTGGCATCGCAGGATGCGCTCCGCTCGAGGTGGACTTCTTGAACTTGAGCGACGGCGCAGCCAGCTACGAATGGGACTTTGGCGACGGGGGCCAAAGCGCGACGACTCACGCCAGCCACACCTTCACCACCGATCCCGGCGAGGACGCCACCTACGTGGTGAGCTTGGTGGCGCGTTCCGTGTACGGATGCACCGACACCGCCCTCGTTTCGGTGAACGTGTTTGCCCAACCCTACGCGGACTTTGTCACGAGCTCAACGCAATTGACCTTCCCGGCCACGACTGTGACCCTGTCCAACACCTCCACGGCTGGAGAAAGTGCGGACCACTACTGGACGTTTGGAGACGGCCAAATCAGCTACGACGCCAACCCCGAGCCGCACGAATACGGCACGTGGGGGACGTACGACATCACCCTGGAAGTGGACAACGGGTACTGCTCTTCGGTGGCAAGCACGGCGGTGCAGGTTTTGGCCCCCACCCCCACCATCGGCTTCACGGGGGAAGGTGCCGGATGTGCGCCCCTGACGGTCCAATTTGAAAACCACAGCACCTACGCGAGCAGCTACCGCTGGGAGTTCTCCGACGGATCGGTGCGAAGCGACGACAGCCCGGTGCACGTGTTCAACGAGCCCGGCGTGTACGACGTGACGCTGTTTGTGGAAGGGTACGAAGGCACAGAGTTGGTGGAATCGCACTCTGCAGTGATTGAGGTGTTTCCCACGGCACAAGCCGTGTTCTCGCTGAACCCCAACCACGTGATGGTGCCGGGTCAGCCTGTGTTCTTCTTGAACCTGTCCGAAGACGCGACGCACTACACGTGGGACTTCGGGGACGGAGCCACGAGCATCGCCGAGACCCCCATTCACGAGTACGTGGAGCCGGGTGTGTACGACGTTAGCTTGACGGCCGACAACGCGTGGGGATGTTCCACAACGTATACGCTGCCTGAGGCCGTGCTGGCCGAAGCAGGTGGGTTGATGGTGTTTCCCAACGCCTTTACGCCGAGTTCCACGGGTTCCAACGGAGGGCATTACGACCCCAACGGGTACGACAACGACGTCTTCCGTCCGATGCACGCGGGCGTCGAGTCCTACGAGCTGATGGTGTTCACGAAGTGGGGGGAAATGATTTTCTACTCCAACGACGTCAACGTGGGCTGGGACGGCTACGTCCAAGGAAAATTGGCGGCCACCGACGTGTACGCATGGAAGGCCAGTTCCGTGTTGAGCAACGGCGAACGGCTGCAGCAAATTGGCAACGTGACGTTGCTGGCTCGATGACGTAACCTCTTCCCTCTATCCCACGTAAATTCTCCCATGAGCTCCTTTTCACGCACCGCATTCACGCGTGCCGCCCTGTCGGCACTGCTGGCCTCTGCCATGGTCTGGGGCAATGAAGGGCGAGCTCAGGACCAGCAATTCACGCAATTCAACGCGGCACCGACGTCGATCAACCCTGCCTACGCGGGGGTGTCGGGGCAAGCGCGTTTGGCCTCGTTGTACCGGGCGCAATGGACGGCGCTGCCGCAGGCGTTTACCGGATTTCATTTGGCCTACGACCGCCCGACCCTGGACAAGCGCATGGGCTACGGCTTCTTGCTCAGCAACGAGCAGGCAGGAGCCGGATCGCTCAACCGCATCCAATTTGTCGGACAAGCCGCACACAACCTGCGCTTGGGGCGTCGGGTGAACTTGCGGACGGGCATGCAATTGGGCTTTGGCGCGCGCAGCATTGACATGAACAACTTGGTTTTCATGGACCAAATCCTGCGGGACTTCGCCGACGTTTCGCTCGAGCATGGCTTGGGCATGGGCACGCAGTACATGGACATGGGCGCCGGCTTCATGTTGTTGTCACGTCGCGTGTGGTTTGGGGCTTCTGCCAACCACCTCACGTCCCCCAACGTGAGCTTGAATCCGGCCTTGCCTGAAAAATTGGCGGTGCTGTACACCGGCCACGGCGGGGCGCGCATTCAACTCGCGCGCGGACCACGCGGGCGCTTCCGCAGGGACGTCTTGGTGTCGTGGAAATACATGCAGCAGGGCGACCAGAACCAACTCGACGTCGGGGCGTACTACGACATGACCATGTTCACTTTAGGCGTGTGGTACCGGGGAATTCCCGTACAGCAATCGGCCGACGGTTCGATGGACGCGGACGCCCTGAGCTTTGTGTTTGGGTTTGGCAACCGGGACTTCAAAATGGGGTACAGCTACGACATCACGGTGAACCGACTGGGGCTCTTGGGGACAGCGGGATCGCACGAGTTCAGCGTGAAGTATTTCTGGGACGTGTCGCGTCGCCGCGAATCGTTGCCGCCGTACCACCCGTGCGTGGAATAT